>CANCGU010000103.1 GCA_947377705.1 Comamonadaceae bacterium | reverse complement strand
GGCTCCATGCCCACCAATTTCGGTCTCGGCCAAGTGCTGCGTGGCAAAACCTTGGGTATTTGGGGCTACGGCAAGATTGGACAAATTTTGGCGGGCTACGGCAAAGCGTTCGGCATGCGCGTGTTGATGTGGGGTAGCGAGGCCTCACGCGAACGTGCGGCCAAAGACGGCCTCAATGTCGCCGCCTCACGCGAAGCCTTCTTCGAAGAGTCAGACGTACTGACTTTGAACCTGCGCTTGGTGGATGAAACGCGCGGCATTGTGAAGTTAGCCGATTTCAACCGCATGAAGCCAACGGCGTTGCTGGTCAACACCTCGCGCGCTGAGTTGATTGAGCCAGATGCCCTCATCACCGGCCTCAACCGTGGTCGCCCAGGTATGGCCGCGATTGACGTCTTTGAGAGCGAGCCCATCATGCAAGGCCACGCGCTGCTGCGTTTGGAAAATTGCATTTGTACCCCCCACATTGGCTATGTGGAGCAAGACAGTTACGAGCTGTATTTCGGCACAGCCTTTGACAATGTGGTGAACTTCATCAAGGGCACGCCCACCAACATTGTGAATCCGGGCGCACTGCAAGTACGCCGCTGAGTCAGCGCTCAGTTGGTTTTGCTGGCAGTACGTTCCGTCATCAAGGCCATGCAAGCCTTGCGGTCTGCATTAACTTTTTGCACCGAGGCACGTTCGGCCATTTGCTGGTTGTAGGCCTTCACAGGCAAATGGGCCAAGAAATCTTCTCCGTAGACCGCTTTTGAAGCCATCGACACCAAAGGTAAATTCACAATCGCTGAGCAATCGGCGAGTGTGAAGGTATCACCCGCGACATAGGGCGAGAACTTCATCAGCTTGCTCAAACCTTCCACGCCTTTGCTCAGTTGTTGACGCACCCGCTTCTGCGTGGATTCATCCACCTTGCCACCAAAGAAAGCTTGTGGGTACAGCTCACGGGCCACCAACTCCACATGCAGCTCTAAGTAGGTGATGATTTCTCGGACCTTGGCAGCCTCAAAAGGATCTGCGGGCATCAAAGGGTGATGCGGGTAGGCTTGCTCGATGTACTCAGCGCACACGGCTGACTCGCTGATGCACCCCTGCGGCGTCTCTAAAAATGGCACTTTACCCATGGGGGAACGCAACAGTGTTGTGGGCTCTAAGGGTTTGAGCCACACCAACTCTTCCTCAAATGGCACGGCTTTTTCAAGCAGCTGAATTTTGAGTTTGTTGTAATAGTTGCTGACAGCAAAACCGCAAAGCTTGAGGGTCATTAAGTCGCTCCAAGTGGAAAAAAGGTTCGTTTGATTCTGACATAGCGTGCATCGCACGCAGGCACCACTCAAAAAAGCGGAACAGCTCAGCCATAATCTTTGTATGAGTTCCATCTACAAAACTATCGGTATCGTAGGAGGCGCCACAGAGGCGCTGCAAATCGCATCTGAAGGTGTAGCTGATTTCGCCACCATCGACCGCATCTTGCGCGACCAAGCAGGATTTCAACTGGGTCCGTTCCAGTTGTTAGATCTCGCTGGACTGGATGTGGCGCATGACGCCATGACCTCGATTTACCAACAATATTGGCAAGAGCCCCGCTACCGCCCAAGCGACATCACGGTGCAACGGTTGAAGGCAGGCGCACTAGGTCAAAAATCGGGGGAAGGTTTCTACAAATACGTCAATGGTTTGGCACAAACACCACCTGAGCAAACCATCCCTACCGTTTCAGAAATGCCGCCGGTCTGGGTGTCTACACGCGCCATGCGCCGCCCCGAATTGCTGCAATTGCTCAAAGACCTAGGTGCCAAGATTGAAACGGGGGCATCGCCCTCCGCACAAGCGCTGACTATCGTGGCGCCTTTGGGCTTTGATGTGACCACCGTGGCCATCGTCGAACGCTTGGACCCCGCACGCACGGTCGGCATTGACCTGTTGATTGACGACAAGCGCACGCAACGCCGTGTGCTCGCCACCAATCCAGCCACACGCGCCGACATGCGGGACGCCGCGCACGCCCTATTTGCACGCGACGGCAAAGCCGTGACCGTGATTCGCGACAGCGGCGGCTTTGTAACCCAACGCGTGGTGGCCAACATCGTCAATATTGCCTGTGACATGTGCCAGCAAGGCATTTGTACCCCACAAGCCCTAGAGGCGACAGGGGCTGCCGACTTAGGGCATGCCATGGGCCCGCTCATGATGGGCGATCAATACGGCCCAACCGAAATCTTGGAAGTGCTGTTCAACGTGCAAACTGTTTATGGCGACACACGCTATCGCCCTAGCCCGTGGCTGCGTCGTCGCGGGGCCTTGGGACTGAGCTTGATGCACGTCGAGAGTTAAACCCACACCATCCATCACGCAAGCCCCGCAGGAGAATGCGGGTCTCATGCGTGACAATTTTTCAGACTTAGGTCACACAAAAGACAGACTATGGACGATCCAATTCTTAACATCGAAGAACGCGAGTCGATCAACGCAGGGCGTTGGTTCTCATCTCTTTCACCTTCTCTCAGACACGACATTCTTCGATGCGCTTACGTCAAACGATGCAAAGACGGCGACTTGATTGCCGCTCGCGGCGACTCTGCCGACGAGTGGATGGCTTGCGCGCGCGGCGCAGTTCGCGTGAGCTCCACATCGTTGTCGGGCAAGCAAATCACCTTCACCTATGTGGAGCCCGGGATTTGGTTTGGCGATGTCGCGATTTTGGACGGGGACCGTCGCACGCACGATGTGTACGCCCATGGCGACACCACGATTCTGTGTGTGGCAAAAGCCGATTTTCAAAAAATTCTCAGCCAACACGTCGAGTTCTACGAAGCCATGTTGCGCTTGCAAGCGCGCCGCATTCGCCAACTATTTGGTTTGGTGGAAGACCTCAACACCCTGCCCTTGCGCTCGCGTTTGGCCAAACAGCTGCTGCACTTGGCACGCAGCTACGGCGTACCGTGCCTGACCAATGGACAAGAAATTCGCATTGGCTTACACCTCGCGCAAGAGGAGTTGGCACAACTGTTAGGCGCATCACGTCAACGTGTCAACCAAGAACTCAAAGCCATGGAACGCGAGGAAGCCATTCGCATCGAACCGGGCGGTCTCGTGATCCGCAATCGGGACGCATTGCTACGCATCAGCGAAGCCGACCACTGACAGGGGTGAATGCATGAGCCGGGATGCCACACTTGCACCAACCCAGCCCATGCATGAAATGCACAGCATAGACACAGCAAAACTCACGGCATGGTTAAACGCACATCTGCCGGGGTTCAAAGGGCCTGTCTCGTTGGAGAGGTTCAAAGGCGGGCAATCGAACCCCACCTACCAACTCATCACACCAGACCAGACCTATGTGATGCGTACCAAGCCAGGCCCCGTGGCCAAACTGCTGCCATCGGCCCATGCCATTGAGCGTGAGTTCAAAGTCATGCAGGGGCTATACGGTACGGATGTGCCCGTGCCGCAAATGCATGTGCTGTGTGAGGACGAATCCATCATCGGCCGCGCCTTTTACGTGATGGCATTTGTGCAAGGGCGTGTCTTGTGGGACCAAACCTTGCCAAGTTTGAATAACATGGCGCGTGCCAGCATCTACGATGAGATGAATCGTGTCATTGCGGCTTTGCACACCGTGCCATTTGCAGAACGCGGGCTCGAAAACTATGGCCGTCCCGGCAACTACTTTGAACGACAAATTGGTCGCTGGAGCAAACAGTACGCGGCCTCTGTCACGCAGCCCATTCCAGAGATGGACAAGCTCATCGAATGGCTCCCCGCTCACATGCCTGCCAGCGCACAAGATGCCAGCAAAGTCAGCATCGTGCATGGCGACTACCGCCTTGATAACTTGATGTTTCACCCCACGGAGCCACGCGTGTTGGCGGTACTCGACTGGGAGCTGTCCACACTGGGGCATCCCTTGGCTGACTTCAGCTACCTTTGCATGGCATGGCACATCCCACCTGGGACATTCAGGGGCATTGGTGGTGTGAACATTGCAGCCTTGGGCATCCCCAGTGAGTCTGAATACATCCATAAGTATTGCGACCGCACCGGTTTGGCAAACCCTGCTGATTTAAAAGCTGATTGGAACTTTTACCTCGCCTACAACATGTTCCGCATTGCGGCCATTTTGCAAGGCATCGCCAAACGTGTGGAAACCGGAACTGCCTCCAGCGACGAAGCCAAAGCCAACGGCGCAGGGGCACGCCCCATGGCAGAACTGGCGTGGAAATTTGCACAACAAGCCTAAATACAACAAAAGAGCCAAGGAATACACCATATGAACTTCGACTACAGCGACAAAGTTAAAGGGTTGCAGGCACGGCTTCTCGCCTTCATGGACGAACACATTTACCCCAACGAACAGCGTTTCTTCAAAGAAGTTGCCGCCAACCGTGCCAAGGGCAATGCATGGATTCCCACCCAACTGGTCGAAGAACTCAAACCTAAAGCACGCGCTGCCGGTTTGTGGAATTTGTTCATTCCTCACAGCCCACGCGTCCCGGACGGCTTGAGCAATTTGGAATACGCCCCGCTCTGCGAAATCATGGGCCGCGTGCCGTTTGCTGCCGAGGTGTTCAACTCCTCTGCCCCCGACACCGGCAATATGGAAACTTTTGAGCGCTATGCCAGCGAAGCGCTCAAGGTGCAATGGCTAGAGCCCTTGCTGCGCGGTGACATTCGCTCAGCTTTTTTGATGACCGAGCCCGCCGTGGCTTCGTCAGATGCCACCAACATTCAATGCAGCATCGTGCGCGAGGGCAACGAATACGTCATCAACGGCACCAAGTGGTGGAGTTCGGGTGCCGGTGACCCACGCTGTGCGGTGTACATCGTGATGGGCAAAACGGACCCCCATGCACCTAAGCATTCGCAACAAAGCATGGTGGTCGTGCCTGCCAACACCCCTGGCGTGAAAGTGGTGCGCCCTTTGAGCGTGTTTGGCTACGACGACGCACCCCACGGCCACATGGAAGTCACCCTCACTAACGTGCGCGTGCCAGCAGAAAACTTGCTCCTTGGTGAAGGCCGAGGCTTCGAAATTGCGCAAGGCCGCTTAGGCCCGGGCCGCATTCACCACTGCATGCGTTCGATTGGCGCAGCCGAACGTGCTTTGGCGTTGATGTGCCAAAGACTGAACAGCCGCGTGGCCTTTGGCAAGCCTCTGTCAGCGCAAGGCGTATGGCATGAGCGCATTGCAGATGCCCGCATCATGATTGAACAAGCACGTTTGCTGACGCTCAAAGCGGCTTACATGATGGATACCGTGGGCAACAAGGAAGCGCGTGCAGAAATTGCCATGATCAAGGTGATTGCGCCCAATATGGCCAGCCAAGTGATTGATTGGGCGATTCAAGCCCACGGGGCAGCGGGCGTGTCTGACGACTTCCCGTTGGCCTACGCCTACACCACCCAGCGTTGGCTTCGCTTGGCGGATGGCCCTGATGAGGTGCACCGCCAATCCATCGCTAAACTCGAACTCGCGCGGCACATCGCCACCGCCCCCCAAGACATTGACATGCCCATCACCCGCGGCAGCTAAGGAACACCAATGATTGACGTTTACTCATGGGCCACGCCCAATGGACACAAAGTGCACATCATGCTCGAAGAGTGTGGATTGCGATTGGGCCGCGACTGGGTGGCTCACCCTGTCAACATTGGTCAGGGCGATCAGTTCAAACCTGAGTTTTTGAAGATCAGCCCCAACAACAAAATCCCCGCCTTGGTAGACCCACATGGACCCGATGGCAAACCCATCAGCCTCTTTGAATCAGGCGCCATTCTTTTGTACCTCGCCTCGAAAACAGGCAAGTTCTTACCCAAAAGCGACCGCGCTAAATTTGAAGTCCTGCAATGGCTGATGTTTCAAATGGGTGGCGTAGGCCCAATGTTGGGTCAAGCGCACCACTTCCGCATTTACGCCCCCGAGAAGATTGACTACGCCTACAACCGTTACACCAACGAAGCCAAACGCTTGTACGGCGTGATGGACAAGCAACTGGAAAAAACCAAGTTCATCGCTGGCAACGGCTACAGCATTGCTGACATTGCCATTTTCCCTTGGCTACGCAGCTGGCAAAACCAAGGCATCGATTGGGCGGATTACCCACATCTCAAAGCTTGGTTTGATTTAATTTCGGCAAGACCTGCGGTGCAACGTGGGGTACAGGTGTTGGCGGATTTGCGCAAGCCATTGCACGATGACAAAGCCAAGGAGATTTTGTTTGGAAAAGCACAGTTCCAAAAAAGATGATGCTCAAGGCGTGAGATCGATGCTCGCTCGCAAAATATAGCCGGTCGACTGTCCTGTTAAACCACAGCCAGCCGTACTGCGTTCACTCGCAACATAAAGCGATTGGGTGCTCTCATTGATCGCCAGCCCAAGAGGATGGCACACCTTTGTCGCATCTAAGTACGGGGTTGAATCAACGACCCCTGAATGAATACGTGTGACCGTGTTAGCCGCGTAGCTTGACACATAAATATCGCCGTTGGATGCTATAGCTACACCGTAGGGCAGACCTGGAATAGTTTTCTGAGCAACCGATGACCAAGTCGATGTGCTGGATGAAACGTTATAGCCGCTGACATTTTGGCTGTAATCCGTGGCTAGCAAGTAGCCGCTCTTCAATGCCAATCCATAAGCAGCGTTCGACAAAGTAATTTGTTGCCACCCATTGTTAGACGTATCAAAGGTTTTCAAAGTGGATGAACCATCCGCAATGTATGCAACATTCCCATTAAAGAGCAGTCCTAAACAGTTGCCACACATGTTGTTGGTCACGATGGAAGGCGCCACAGCAACACTGGCGCCGTTGGTGAGTGCAGGCATCGACAACTGATAAAGGCCACCCGTTTGGGTTGCATACAGAACCCCATTGCGAATCGCGACTCCAACAGGACTTCCGTTAAATCCAGTCATCGTCGTTTGAATGCCATTCGCATCGATTCGCACCACGCTGTTATCTAGCCCAGTGGCGACATAGAGATATGTGCCATCAAAAGTCATTAACCGAGGATTGTTCAGGGGAGCAGCACTGGATTGCGTCATCGCAGCTTGACCAGCCACAGGACTAAACACAGAGGTTTGGACAACAAAAGGAAGCGTAGGCGTGTTTGACGGCGTGATGGCGGCACCCCCACCACCCCCACCTCCGCAGCCCGAGAAGAGCGCGGAAATCAACAAACTATTGATCAAAAAAAACTTTTTCATTCTGTACATGGTATCGACCTAGGCCGACTTTACTTGATTCATCAAAATCATCAAAACCACAAGCTGATAAAGTCACCCCTGTTGCAACCGATCTATAAGACGTCATGTTCAAGAAGTTTTTCCTGTTGTCCTGCCTGCTCCTATCGATGTGGACAGGTGTGTTTGCGCAAGATAAACCCACCGCATCGCGTGCTTTGCTGGCGCGGCCACCACAGTCAGGTGCGGAGCCTATGCTGTTGCTAGGCCCCAAAAATCGCCCCTACACCGAGATATTGGTTCACACGACCAAGCTCGACTACTTTGATTGCAATGGCATCGTTGCGCCTTGGTTCCGTGAACTTGTGGTTGCCGAGATGAATTATTTTGCTGAATTGGTTGATTTACCCTTCGTCAAAGGTGATGCCTGCGTGGTGAGCATTGGCACAGACAAGAGCCTGACGCCTGGTCGCATCAACATTCACCTTTATGTGAATCAACAACGTCTCACAGCCTGCGTACGCAACGAACAGTGCCCAGTGTTTCGCAGCATCAGTCTGATTCCTAAAGACAAAGTGCTGTACCGTTCGTATTTCTTGTCTGATATGTCGCGCAAACTCATCTCTCAGCAGTGTGTCACCGACAAAGGCAAGCTGTTCACAGACACCACTTGCTATACCGTTCCCTAAGGCTTTTTTGACTGAGGCGCTAAAGCCCCTCCTGGAAAAGCCGATCTTCTAGGGATATGCGTTTTTCATCTTCCCCACTTTTCGCCATGATTCTGCTGATGACGAGCCTCCTCAGCTCGCCAGCGTTCGCGAACGACCCGCCCAAAAAACCGGCGGTCAAAGAAGAACCGCCTAAACCAAAATTCGAGTACATCGAAGAAAGTGGCGAGGTTGGACGCAGCGGATACATCTACAAACGCGTGGCAAAACCTAAGTTTGAGGAACCCCAAGAGCTTCCCAAAGCTGAGCCCAAAGAGGCGGAAAAACCGGCAGCAAAAGACGACCACGGTAAAAAAGACGACGGCCACGGCGCCCCTAAAAAAGAAGAAAAAAAGGACGACGGGCACGGTGCTCCTCCTAAAAAGGACGAGAAGAAGAAAGATGATGGCCATGGCGATCCTAAGAAAGATGCCAAAAAAGGCGGTGATGCGCACGGTGGCGGACACGGCAAAGACAACAAAAAAGCAGCGCCCCCTTCTGTCAGCACGGTTTACGATGCTGCCATCATCAAGCTCGACGGCAACAACCGCCCACTCACGCCGGTGGCGTTCAGCAACGTCAATGCCGATTACTTTGTGTGTCACAAGACCTTGAAAGCGAAATACCGCGACACCGTGCTGTCCGAGATGAACACCTTTGCCGATCGCATGGGCTTACCCCGCGCACAAGAAATGCCCTGCATGATCAAAGTGGCCAAAGCTAAAACGAAATTTCCAGGCGCGATTTACGTTGAGTTTTACGTCGACGACAAAGCTGAAAAAGAATGCATCAAAAAAGCAGAATGTGGATCGACAAGGCTGATGATGCTGCACCCCAAAGACAAAACAGGCATCAAGAGCAAAGAGATTTACCGCTCTTATGTGTTGACCGATGAAAAGAAGTTCCGCCGAGCCAATTTTTGTGTCAGCCCAGATGGCCAGCTACTCGGGGAAAAGAACTGCTATGTCGCATTGAACCCAGATTGGTTGTTCAATTAAACATTTTGGTGAGTAAATTGGCCTGTCCGACAGGAATCGAACCTGTGACCCACAACTTAGAAGGTTGTTGCTCTATCCAACTGAGCTACGGACAGAAATGAAAAAAGGCCTCGAAAAACGAGGCCTTTTTTACTTTTATGGTCGGGGCGATAGGATTCGAACCTACG
>CANCGU010000102.1 GCA_947377705.1 Comamonadaceae bacterium | reverse complement strand
GGTGAAGTGATGAGTGGCATTGCGTGGGTTGAGCTCGCCACCTTCGAAGCCTTTGTGCCACAGATGCTCAACTACGAATCGGTTGACGGTGTGAACTTCAAAAAAGGTTGTTACCCCGGCCAAGAAATCGTTGCTCGCAGCCAGTTTCGCGGCACCTTAAAGCGCCGCGCCTTTGTGGTGCAAAGTGCTGAAGGGATGGCCGCAGGCCAAGAAGTGTTTTCGAGCTTAGATGCCACGCAGCCCTGCGGCCTCGTGGCGCAGGCGGCCAGCGATGGTGTGAAGCATGTGGCGGTGGTCGAGTTGCAGCTCAGTGCCACGGACAACAGCACCTTGCATTTGGGTGTGGCAGATGGCCCCGTGCTGAGCCTACTGCCCCTGCCCTACGCTCTGCGTGAAGATATTTAAGCAGCTGTGCGCTTAAAAGCGCACGCCAGCTTTCAAACCCATCGATGTGTTTTTGCCTGTACGGTCGTACTCGGCAGAGAGATTGACCAGCAACACGTTCCAGCTCACACCCACAAAAGACTTGCTCTGTGTGAAGCTTTCATCACTCTTGCCCGTGGCTTGGGCGCTTGAGTAAACCGTGCCAACACCTAGGTAAGGCGTGACGCCTACAAAGCCTTTGGAAATCAACAGATCAAGGCCCGTGTTGTTCAGTGCCATGCCCGACACTCCGCCCACACGGCTGTGGCTACCGCGCACGGCAATGGCAGGCGTGATGGCGTTGCCTTCCAGCAAAGCGTATTTCACTTGAACACCGGCAACCGACACATTTGTCGAAGGCACTTTAGACACAAAGCCACCCACATCCCAGCCGCCAGACAAACCTTTGCTGATCGATAACTTGGTTTGCATCAGGTTGCTCGCGTTGTCACCAGACACTTTGGCCCAAGCGGCACCGTCTTGAATTCTTGTGATGCTGCTGGATGCGCTGACATCAAAGCCTGTTAAGCCCAAAGATGCGGCTGGCTCAAGGGTTTTGGTGCTGGTCACTGCCGCCAGGTCTTTGCTCACGGCCAAAAACTCGGTTGGGTTGAGGGCGCTGAAATTGCTCAGGTCACCCGCTGTCGCTTGGGTGTTGATCGCCATCGAGGCGGCGATTGCGAAGGTCATCGGGAGAAAGCGCTGAGCGATATTCATCAAGGTATGGTTCTGAAAGTTTGAGTTGAACCTATTTTCACACGGTCACAAAGTCGGTGACACCAAGCTCAAACGCATCTCTATATGCGGTATACCCACTTCATTAAATGGTTCGCCCACAATGCTGAACCCGTGGGCGGCATAAAACCCTTCGGCGGTGCGCTGCGCATGGAGTCGTACTTCTTTGTTGCCGCGTCGACGCGCTTCTAACAACAAGGCTTGTAGCAGACGAGCACCATAGCCGTGGCCACGCACTTGGCGTAACACCGCCATGCGCCCTACTTTTGTCACGTTGTTTGTTGGCTGCAATAAGCGGGCATTACCCAGGGGTTGAGCATTCACATCAAACAGCACGGCGTGCAAGGCGGTGGCGTCATCGGCGTCCCATTCGTCTTCGGGGGCAATGCCCTGCTCTTGTACAAACACGGCGGTGCGTACCGCTTGTGCGGCGGTTTGCATCAAGGGCCATTCGCCAATTTCGATGTAAGTCATCGTCACCCACTCACACACCAAACGCGTGCCGCAAAGCACGCGAGGCATCCATGTGCGCGGTCAGCGCTTCAGGAATGACGCGCCCCATTTGAATAAAGCTGTGCACCACACCTTTGTAAATTTCTAAGTCCACGGGGACACCGCTTAAGCGCAGATGGTCGGCGTAGGCCACACCTTCATCGACCAGCGGGTCGCATTCCGCCAAGCCTAGCCAGGCAGGCGCGACGCCGGACACGTCGGCCAGCATGGGGGAAAAGCGTGGGTTTTGGCGGTCTTCCAGGTTGGGCACATAGTGGCCATAGAAGTACTCGATGCTGGCTTTCTCCAGCAAGAAGCCTTTTTCAAACGTGTGGGCTGAGGCCAAGTACTCGGGTGAGCAACCCGGGTAGAACATGAGTTGTAGCTTCAGGTCAATGCCTGCATCGCGTGCCGCAATGGCGGTCGATGCGGTCAGTGTGCCGCCTGCACTGTCGCCGCCAATGGCGATGCGTGTGGCATCTAGGCCAAGGCTGCTGGCGTTTGCGGCCAGCCATTGCAGTGCATCCAATGCATCGTTGTGTGCCGTGGGGAATGTGTGCTCAGGCGCGAGTCGATAGTCCAACGACACCACAGCACAGTGCGCCAAATGGGCCAAGTGTTTGCACAGCGCTTCGTGGGTTTCAGGACTGCCCACGGTGAAACCACCGCCATGAAAGTACAGCAACACGGGCAAGTTAGGTTTGGCGTGCTCGGCCCACAGCTTGGCGCACAGGGTCGCCCCATCACGGGTTGGGATGTGCAGCGTGTCATCACGCGCCATTTTGTGTGCATTGATCTCCAATACACCAGCACCTAGTGCGAAGGCTTGTTTGGCTTGCTCGGGTGTGAGCAACGCCATGGGTGGGCGACCTGCTTTGGCAATGGCGTGCAGCACATCGCGCATGGCGGGGGTCAATAGGCCTTGTGGGTTACGTGGGTGGCTCATGTTTTATAGTGTGCCATGGCCCAAATCCTCTACCTCACCAACATCCAAATTGACTTTGGCGTGCTCGCCACCCTCGGTGCCGAATGCGAAAAGGCCAACATCAAACGCCCGCTTATCGTGACTGACCCAGGCGTCAAAGCCGTCGGCATTTTGCAAAAGGCATTGGACGCTTTAAGCGGCTTACCCGTCGCCGTATTTGACCAAACCCCCTCAAACCCCAACGAGGCTGCGGTGCGGGCTGCCGTGGCGGTGTATCACGCCCACCAGTGCGATGGCCTCATTGCCGTGGGCGGTGGCTCTTCCATCGACTGTGCCAAAGGTGTGGCGATTGCAGCCACCCACGAAGGCCCACTCAAAACCTACGCCACCATCGAAGGCGGCTCGCTCAAAATCACGCCTGCGGTGTCACCGCTCATTGCCGTGCCCACGACGGCGGGCACGGGCAGCGAGGTGGCGCGTGGTGCCATTCTCATCTTGGACGATGGGCGCAAGCTGGGTTTTCATTCGTGGCACTTGGTGCCCAAGGCTGCGCTGCTCGACCCCGAACTCACCCTCGGTTTACCCCCTGCCCTCACCGCTGCCACGGGCATGGACGCTATTGCCCACTGCATGGAGACCTTCATGGCGGCACCGTTCAACCCGCCTGCCGATGGCATTGCGCTAGACGGCCTCACACGCGGCTGGGCACACATCGAACGCGCAACGAATGAAGGCCAAGACCGCGATGCACGCCTGAACATGATGAGCGCGTCCATGCAAGGCGCCATGGCGTTTCAAAAAGGCTTGGGCTGCGTGCATTCGCTCAGCCACAGCTTAGGCGGCGTGAACCCACGTTTGCACCACGGCACGTTAAACGCCATGTTTTTGCCTGCGGTGGTGCGATTTAACGCCGAAGCTGAATCGGTACAAAAAGAGCGTCGCATGCAGCGCATGGCCCATGCCATGGGGCTGGGCGAAATTCATCACCCGCTTGAAGCAGCCGAGGCCATTGCCCAAGCCATCACCGCCATGAACGCTCGTTTAGGCCTGCCCAAAGGCTTGGCTGAAATGGGGGTGGAGCTCGCGTGGTTTAACAAAATCATCGACGGTGCCATGGCCGACCACTGCCACAAAACCAACCCACGCATCGCCACGGGGCAGGAATACCGAGAGATGCTGCAAGCGGCAATGTAAGCGGCTTGGCCTTGCGCTTACTCACTTAGGCTTCGTAGGTCGTCAACACCACATCGGCGGCTTCTTGGCGAAGCGGAATCAACGCCTGATACGCCGCCGAGTTGTGCCAACCGTCGGCATCGGCCAGCGAAGCAAAACGAATCACCACGATGTCAGCATGTGGGCATTCGCCCGACAGCGCCCGCACCTGATTGCCGCGAAACACCAACTCACCTCGCCAAGGTGTCAAGGTGGCTAACACCTGGCCGCGGTACTCGGCCCATTTGGGTTCATTCTTCACGGTCATCCGACCGACGACATAGGCTTGACGCATAGTGACTCCTTAAAGACGCTGCACAGCAGCCATGTTGGGGTTGTCCAACCAGTTGATAAATTCTTCTGCCAACTGCTCACTCGCACTGGCCGCTTCTTTCCAAACCTTCACCCGCCCCTCAAAGTCTGAGGCATAGGTCACAAAGTCGCTACGGTCAGGCAGCTTGCCATTGGGCAAGGTGTTGACCCACTCGGGGTTGGGGGCCAAGACGATGGTGTTGTCTAAAAACGGGGTGGACTTATGCCGCCACTTCAGCGCTTTGTCTAACCAGCCGGGCACCACGGCTTGTTGAAAGTGCGGGTACAGGACCAGCCCCTTGTAGTTGAGGTGCAAGTGGTAGTCGGTGATGCCGCCGTCCCAATATGCGCCCGTGGGGGCATCGGGAATGTCGTGCACCGCTTGCAGCACAAACGGAATGGCGCAACTGGCTTGCAGCGCAGGCATGAAGTTGCGCGCGTTGAGCCCCCTGTGTTGGGTGGCAAAGTCGGTCGTCTCAAACGGCAGTTCGCCACGGCAGGAAAAAACCACGCGTTCTAACCATGCGCCCATGGCTTTGCGTTGCACGGCATTGCACACATACGCCCCTGCATAGCCCAAGGGGGTGAGCAGCGGGTGCTCGTGGTGCAGGATGTGTTTGCCACGCGAAGTCATCACATGCAAACGGTAGCGTGGGTTGTTCAGCACTTGGTCAACGCGCCCACCGTAAAAAGCTTGCAGGGTTTGGCTAAATTCATCGCTGACCTGTTTGGCCGTGGGGCGTTTCTGTCCTTCGGGCACCTGATAGTTTTGGTGCATGTAATCGTGCGACAGGCGCTCGAAGCCTTGTAACGGGTTGTCCAAACACGCCGTGGCCATGCGCCACGCGCCGATGGAGGCGCCCACCAAGTCGATGGGCTGCGTGCTTTGAGGCAACCACTCACCAAACAAAAAACGGTCGAGTGGGCCCAATATCAAACCCTTAGGCCCGCCCGCCGCAGCAGGAATGACGTCAATGTGTTCAGGCTTCAAGCCGTTGGCTTCGATGTGGGCCAAGGCTCTGGGGCCGGCGTAGATGTGTAGGGCTTTCAACGCGGTTAAACCTCAAACAACTCTTTGAGTTTTTGCAAAGTAGTTGTCAATGTTTTGGGTTGAAGCCGCCCCAATTTTTTCATCAATCGAGATTTATCGATGGTACGCAGTTGGTCAAGCAGCACCAAGCCTGTGGTGCCTTGAAATGTCAGCGAAATGCGAAACGGCGCTTGAAACCCCTGTGACGTCATGGGGGCGACGATGACTGTTTTTAGATGGTCGTTCAACTCAGGTGGTGAGATGACGACGCATGGGCGCGATTTGCGAATTTCGCTGCCTATTGTTGGGTCTAAGTTAACAAGCCAAACCTCACCACGGCTTACCACGTCAAGCCCTCATCGGCCTCATTGCCAAAATCTCCCATGACCAACGCATCATCATTGGCTTGAGCCAACACTTTGGCAGCCTCACCCCACCCGGCCCTAGCTGCTTGGGCTGGTTTACGAATGATCAAGGCGTTGTTTTCAACACTCATCTCGGCTTCGTCCTCTAAGCCCAATTGCGTGAGCAAAGGCTTAGGTATGACGATGCCGCGTGAGTTTCCAAAGGGGCGGATGGCGATGTGCATAGGACGCTTTCGGGTTCTTGAGATTTCTAATAATGTTATTACCAAGTAATAACATTGTCAATAAGTTCAAGAAATTCTCTACGTTTTCTCAAGAAAACCCTTGGCTTTTGGCCGCCTTATTTTTTCAAACCCTGTAACTTAGCAAACGCACTCGCCATCGCCGATCCCGCCGCCGCTTGCGGGGGTGCGGTGTAGCCACTGCTGTAGCTGCCAACACCGCCTGCCCCACCTCTTTGGCGGTTATCACGCCCAGCATGTTCAAAGCGGTTGTCGCGTGGTCCATCTTTACGCGCAGGCGCAGCGTCCATCTTCATGGTCAGGCTGATGCGCTTGCGGGCCACGTCCACTTCCAGCACTTTCACCTTGATGATGTCGCCGGTCTTCACCACTTCGCGTGCGTCGGTGATGAACTTGTTGCTGAGTTGGCTGACGTGAATCAAGCCGTCTTGGTGTACGCCCAAATCGACAAACGCGCCAAAGGCGGCCACGTTGCTGACCGTGCCTTCAAGCACCATGTCGACCTTCAGGTCTTTGATGTCTTCCACGCCGTCTTGCAGCTTGGCCACTTTGAAGTCGGGGCGCGGGTCACGGCCTGGTTTTTCGAGTTCGCTCAAGATGTCTTTGACGGTGATGACGCCCACGGTGTCATTGGCAAACAGCTCGGGCTTTAAGGTTTTGAGCATGTCGGCGCGGCCCATCAGTTCGGCCACGGGTTTGCCGGTTTGCGCCATGATGCGCTCGACCACGGGGTAGGTTTCGGGGTGAACCGCCGTCATGTCCAGCGGGTTGTCGCCATCGCGGATGCGCAAGAAGCCCGCGCTTTGCTCAAACGTTTTCGCGCCTAGGCCCGTGACCTTGAGCAACTGCTGGCGGTTGGCAAATGCGCCATTGGCTTCGCGCCAACGCACCACAGCTTTGGCGGTGGTGGTGGAGAGGCCCGACACGCGGGTCAGCAACGGCACGCTGGCAGTGTTGAGGTCCACACCCACTTTGTTCACGCAGTCTTCCACCACAGCCTCCAGGGTGCGGGCGAGTTCGCTTTGGTTCACATCGTGTTGGTACTGGCCCACGCCGATGGACTTGGGGTCAATCTTCACCAGCTCAGCCAAGGGGTCTTGCAAGCGGCGCGCAATGCTGGCCGCGCCGCGCAGGCTCACGTCCACATCGGGCATTTCGTTGCTGGCGTATTCACTGGCGCTGTACACCGACGCGCCGGCTTCACTGACCACCACTTTGTCGATGACTTTGGATGCGTCGTGTTTCGCCATGAGCTTGATGAGTTCACCCGCCAGCTTGTCGGTTTCGCGGCTGGCCGTGCCATTGCCAATGGCAATCAGGTTCACACCGTGTTTTTCGGCCAATTTGGCCAAGGTGTAGAGCGAGCCGTCCCAATCTTTGCGGGGCTCGTGCGGGTAGACGGTGGAGGTTTCCACCAGCTTGCCCGTGGTATCGACCACGGCCACTTTCACACCGGTGCGAATGCCTGGGTCTAGGCCCATCACCACGCGTGGGCCAGCGGGTGCGGCCAGTAGCAAGTCGCGCAGGTTGTCGGCAAACACTTTGATGGCGACCTTCTCGGCTTCTTCGCGCAGGCGGGTGAAGAGGTCACGCTCGGTGGAGAGGCTGAGTTTCACGCGCCACGTCCACGCCACGCATTTGCGAATCAGGTCGTCCCCTGCCCTGCTGGAATGGCTCCAGCCAAGGTGCACGGCAATCTTGCCTTCGGCTAGGCTGGGTTTGCCGGGCTCGGGCTCAACTGGAAGAACAAGTTTGGCATCGAGCATTTCCAGCGCACGGCCACGAAACACAGCCAAAGCACGGTGCGATGGCACGCGGCCAATGGGCTCGTCGTAATCAAAGTAATCGCGAAACTTCGCCACATCTGGGTTGTTTTCGTCTTTGCCAGCGGCGATCTTGCTGCGGAACAAGCCTTCGGTCCACAACCATTCGCGCAAGCTTTGAATGAGCGCGGCGTCTTCGGCCCAACGCTCACTGAGCAGATCGCGCACACCGTCCAGCACGGCGGCCACTGATGAGAAGTCGGCCCCTTCAATCTTGCCCGCAGGCAGGATGAACGCTTCGGCTTCGACATGGGGGTTAAGCGTGGGGTCGGCAAACAGCTTGTCGGCCAGTGGCTCTAAGCCCGCTTCTTTGGCAATCATGCCCTTGGTGCGACGCTTGGGCTTGAAGGGCAAGTAAATGTCTTCCAGCTCTTGCTTGGTGGGCGCGGCTTCGATGGCAGCCAACAACTCGGGCGTGAGTTTGCCTTGTTCTTGAATGCTCTTGATGACAGCAGCGCGACGGTCTTCCAACTCGCGCAGGTAGCTCAGGCGCGCTTCGAGTTCACGCAGCTGAATGTCGTCCAAGCCGCCGGTCACCTCTTTGCGATAACGGGCAATAAATGGCACGGTCGCGCCACCATCGAGCAGCTCGACGGCAGAGCGCACTTGGGCTTCTGAGATTTTGATTTCGTTGGCAAGTTGCCGAGTGATTTTTTGCATTGTTAGATGGTTTTTGGCAAAGCGTGGAAGTTTGCCATAAGCGAACTATAGGTATTTGTCGAAAAGGTATTGAGACGCGGTCACAAAGTAAGCGTTGGTCAGATTTCGAAGTGTCTGAAAGATGAATACCTCGTCACTCAATTTTCATGACTGATTTTTAATTTTGAAAACTTGTCGATAGTTTTGTTAATTTTGCCGCTTTAAAACGCTTACTTAGGTGGACATTGCGATCGCCGAAGACAAAAAATACGATGCGCCCATGTTGAGCACATCGCACATTCGCGCCACACGCATCCTCTGGGTGTTGTGTTTCTGTGCGTGGGTGCAAGGGTGTGCGGTGGTCAGTGAAACGGAATACAAAGAGTTCACCCCCATGGCACCTCATTCAAGGGTGATGAACCATGTCAATCTCACCTGGGAAGTTAGAGAGGATGTGGGTGACTATTGCAAGCAAGCTCAAAAAAAAGCAGGCAGCTCAAACGCCCCGCCGATTGCCTGTGCGGTTTGGGTTGCGTCTTCCAACCAATGCAAAGTCATCACGGGCCCCAACCCCAACCATGTGGTGTTGGGGCATGAGGTTCGACATTGCTTTGAGGGGCACTTTCACCGTTGATGAGGTTTAGTCAGTGGAAATTTCGGGGCTGGCATCGTGCGCAACGGTCGTTCTGGTCATGTACTTGAACGTGCCCGTGGCATGTGCGCAGACGTTGCCATCGGCGTCGTAAATCGTGCCTTCGGTGAACGCCATGTTGCGCGAGCGGTGAATCAAGCGCCCCTTGCACGTCAGTGTGCCGCGTGCAGGTTGCATGAAAGAAGTTTTCATTTCAATCGTCACAGCGCCCATGCTTTTGTCCACACTGCGGGCGGC
>CANCGU010000101.1 GCA_947377705.1 Comamonadaceae bacterium | reverse complement strand
GCGAGGACAACTTTAAAAAGTGGTGGACGGTCAATGACCAAGGGGCCAAGCTGTTTGGGGAACAGCGTCAACAGGTCAAATTCGGACCAATGTCTCAGCCCAGCGAATGGCATCCAGACTGGACACCTGATGTAGCCCTGGTAATTGCGATTCCTTTATCTATGAACAAGCGCGGTATTCAATCGGGTATTGCCAAACTGTTAGACGAGCGCATCAAATCTCGCAGAGGTCGTAAAGCACTTAAGGATGCTGAGAGTTCAGCTCTTTATCCATTAGCGAGGAACTACTCGGCCAGGAATCTTGGCAAAGCCCTCGAGGTCTATGACTTGTGGATACGAAGCAAAACAGGCCCCAAAGAAGAAAAGTTGTATCTCTGGGAAATTGGTGTTGCAGCCAAGCTCAACAGGGTATTTGTCAAAAACGCTACGTCAAAAGACAAACATGATCGATACATTGGCCGTAACAACTTGAACGCTTCGGTGCTTAGATATGTCAAAGAGGCTCAAAAGCACATTGCAGGCGTTGAAAAAGGCATTTTTCCAGCTGTATAAATTTTCAAGACTTATGTGAGCCTCATAAATAGACCACAGGCTCCAGGCCCGCAACAAAGGAAAAAATTATGGCAATTATCAAACTAGACCAAAAAAGTAAGTCTCTCAATATCGCAGACTGCTCCATCGAGCATCCACTTATCTTCAAGTACTTCGATGACCTTCCAGAGAAGCAACGTGATGATGAATTCAAACGTGCACTCCAGATCGGAGTTATTGCACTCATGGAAGATCGCTTTGCTGCATTCCTCAACAGAACTGAAGGTGAGCTAGGCACTCAGCTTGAATCGCTCAAGCTTATCTATGAACGTAATGTCAAAGCAAAGGAAAAGACCACGGAGTCAGGAACTAGCGCTGAGACTGAAATCTTCAACGAAATTCGTACCTACCTAGAGCGCGTTGGACATGCCGATGATGAAGTCCAGATGACTGGTTCATCTGTTGGCGCTATCAAACGCAATAAGACGGGTGACATTGTTCTGACTGTCAATGGTGATGCGACGAAGAAAATTGCAGTTGAGATCAAGTTCGATCAGTCCCTTGCTCTTGGTGAGATTGAGGGCACTGACAGCCTAGGCCGCCCCCGCGACACTGCTATCAGTCAAATGATTGAATCAATGGCCAACCGTGATGCCAAGCTAGCGATCATTGTTTTTGACCAAAACCGATCTTCCGAGGGATTGAAAAATTCCGTAAATGGAATTTCATGGGTTCCTGGAGTTGGATTCGTCGTCATTATTGACGATGTTCGTATGGACTATTCCAACTTATTCATTGCGATTGATCTAGCTCGAAGCATGCTGTTGAGCACTCTCAAATTAGTAGACCAAGACATCTTTGAAAGTTTGCTAGGAAGGTTGTCAAATGATCTTGGCTCAATCCTTGAGACAGAAAAGTTACTCAAAGACAACCATGCCAACCTTAAAAAAGTCGCTATTTCAATTCGTAAGCATGCTCTCTTAGTTGGTTTTACGCAGCGTATCTTGAAGGATTTTATTTCTACAGGTAAAGTGAGCAATGAAGCACTGTTACAGCTTTATCATGGCGACGGCCTGAAGCTGCAGTTCACTGAAATTTCAAATGAAATTGAAGCTATCTTCCCGACTCTTGCCAATAACTGAGGTCCCCATGGTTCGTACTTCTATATTTTGTTCAGATATCTTCTCTGGAGAAGGTACTTTTGTTGGCCGTTCAAATTTAAACAGCTACAACGAGTTTTTGGACTTTGCGAAAAATACATGGCTTAAGTGCAATGTCACATCCGAAACCCACGAATGCGAAGTAATTGCAACAGCACACAATTCTCCAGAGGGATTTCCAAGTGAATTCGGTTTAGGCCTTTTTGTCTTCCATTACAACAAGCGAAAAGCAGCTCATGAGATTTTCATCTCACACACAATCAATGAAAAATATATTGAGGCTTTTGAGAGAGTAGGAATGTCCGAAGGCTTTCAGAATCATTTGTCTGAAGATGATTTATTTCGTGCTCGATTTGAATTCCTCCAAAATTTAAACAATCCACACAGGCTACTTGGCACTTGGATTAAAAAATTGGATGACGATTTTGATCTTTACGAACTCTTAGAAATTGAGAAGAATATTTCAGACGTTTCTGAAGAAACGGTAGAAAACTCTTTGCTCAGTACAGTTTTGAGATTTGCAAAAACCCATCACAAGGCAATGGAAACCCTGTTCTGGCTTGTCTCAAATGATGGTCAGAAATTTTTGAAGCATTTTGATACTTATGAATCAGTGGCTCCCAAAATAGCAAAGGCTGCAAACTCTTTAATAAAAGAACTCAAAGGATCAAATAATTCTGAACTTCAGATTGATGAGTTCATAAGCCATTTTGAATCTTCATCAATTCCGGAGCCTGTACTTTTCTAATTCAGTACTCGCTAGGCAGCATGATCACCCAGTGCTCACCGTCCCAGCAGGCAAAAAGAGATATGGCGTGCATAGGAAAGTCTGTGTATGGGATCTCTTGACGGGCGTGCTCCTTGCCGCTTCCGTCCTCGTAAATCATCGTAGCTTTGTAGTCGTTTACTGTCACGCGCACTTGGACAAACCAGTCCTCAGTGCCAATCTCGCTTAGGTGACTGGTAATCGCGTCCATCATCCAAAAGCACTCAGCCTCTTCTGCCAAGTACTTGGTGCCATCGGTCAGCAGATGCCTGCGGCTGATTCGGTAATAGCCTGTTGTTCCAATAAATTGCGTGAGTTGGGTTGGGTCAAACTTTTTTTCCATTTCACGCTCCCAACTTAGCCAACTCAGCTTGGCTATGTGCCAACAAGTCAATACGCAAGTTAGGTTGGATATTACAAACCAGGTGGTTGATTGAATAGTTCAAAACTTTGGCGCGTTCTACGTTGTCCTCAGCTTCATCAAATTTTTCTGAGTAACGTTCCAGCTCATACATCGCGCGTTGCAAGGCAGTGATTGAATCTTGCAGTCTTTCGCGAGCTGACTCATGTACAAATTTTTCCTTGTGCGCTTTGACTTGCTCGTTGCTGTAACTTTCCATTTGAATGTCCTCTGCTGTTTGTGTAACTACAGTTTGTTTTCAGATGCGCAGATGGACAACCGACATTTGGTAACCCGATAACTTGGACGGGTACCGAGTAAAAATCACCATGGTCATTTGATAAGTACCCCACCTAAAAAATCCGCAGCGCAGAAATTCAGATCTACAGGACCCATTCGGGCTGCAGATACAAACCACACTACTCGCATAAATTTCAGCTGCAAACAGCAAAATCCGACGCATTTAAAAGCCCTGTAGCGCTTCGATTTGCCCGCCCGAATGCTTTGAGTGCTGAGAATCCAGATCAGCGCTTGTAGGGCTTGCTATTCAATCTGCTCTGGTTATCCACAGCTCGCACAAGTTATCCAAGAAAAATCACGAAAAAGTTAGCTTTTCATAGATTCTTAGGTTTGAGCGTTGAAATCATTGAAGAAAAAAACCGTGGAAAAGTTATCCACAGCCAATTCAATCTACCCTGCTCCAGTCCAGAAACCCGTCACTTTGGCAGGACTCAGGTTGTCCAGATAAATATATGAAAACACAATGCAATTAACGCAAACACATGATTTGGGAGAGACGAAATGGCACAGGCAAAAACACTTACAGCATCAGAACTGGATCAACTACTGAACTACATCAACACGCGTAAGTACGCAGCTCGTAACAGAAGCATGATGTTGCTTACGCACTGGGCGGGTTTAAGGATTGGTGAAGTTGCTTGCTTACGCTGGAGTGATGTCACAACGACAGATGGGCAAGTAAAAGATGAGATCCGCTTGTTGCCCGACATGACTAAAGGTCGTCATGCTCGTACAGTGTTTGTCAGTGCAAAGCTGAAATCAGAATTGCAAGCTTACGCAGAACAAGCCAAGTGCGTGGATCGCAGTTATCCATTCTTTGCAAGCCAAAAAAGCGTCAAAAATGGATTTAGCGCAAATAGCTTGTCACAAACAATTGCATTGCTCTACGAAGGTGCAGGACTAGAGGGAGCTAGCAGCCACAGCGGGCGCAGAACGTTCTTAACAAACCTTGCAAACAAAGGCACTGCTATCCACTTGCTCAAAACGCTAGCAGGCCATCGCAGTATCCAAACTACCGCGACCTATCTTTACAGCAGCCCAACTCAGCTTCGCGCAGTAGTTGAATTAGTTTGATCTAGATGTGGGAGAGTCAACCAGCCGAAGAAGAGCACGCACAATAACCCGCGCCCTCTTTCAGAGCATCAGCGCTTTCAAGCGGCTGGGGCTTTTTTACGCGCCAACCACAACAGGCCACCGCCTGTGATGAGCACCGGCACCAATGAGCCCCAGTTAAGCCAAGCCCAACCTTGCGTGGTGACCAAAGCGCCTGAGGCAAATGAGGTGAAAGCCATGGTGGCAAACACGCAAAAGTTGATGGCGGCTTGGGCACGGTTTTTCTCTTTCGGTGTGTAAGCCTGCATGGACAAGGTGGTACTGCCTGTGAACAAAAAGTTCCAACCTACGCCCAACATCAAAAGCGCAAATAAAAACTGGTGCAAGTCCACACCCGACAAAGCCACGGCGATGCACCCAATGTTGAGCAACACGCCCACACCCATGATGGTCAGCACACCAAACCGTTTGATGAGATGGCCCGTCACAAAACCGGGCGCAAACATGCCAATCACGTGCCACTGCAACACCCAAGCCGTGTCTTCAAAGGGGAACCCACACACTTGCATGGCCAATGGCGTGGCGGCCATCAACAAGTTCATCACGCCATAACCCAAGGCTGCCGCCAAGGCCGCAATGAAGAACACAGGCTGACGCATGATCTCACCCAAGGGGCGGCCACCTGCCTCATCGGCTTTGACCACGGGTGCAGGTGGAAATTCAATCTTGCTCATCACCGCCATCGACAACACAGCCACCACCATCAAGGCCACATAGGCGCCGGCAAACGGCATGCCGAATAAATTCTTGGTTTGAATGGCCAAATTGGGGCCAATGATCGCGCCAATCAAACCGCCGGCCATCACCAACGACACCGCCTTCTCACGGTAGTCAGGCTTGCACAGCTCAGCCGCTGCAAAGCGATACAACTGTCCATTGGCGCTGTAGTAACCCGCTACTACTGTGGCCATGACCAACAACCAAAACGATTGCGTCAGCACGGCAAACGCGCCCAAGGCTGCGGACAACAAGGCCACCAACAGCCCCAACTGAAACGAGCCCTTGCGCCCAAAACGCTGCTGTGATTTGGCCACCAAGCCGGTGCTGAGTGCGCCACCCACCACATAGCCCATGACAGGCAATGTGGCCATCCATGCGACAGGCGCCAAGCTCAAACCCACCAAGCCATTGATGGCAATGAAGGTGACGTTGTTGGTCAGGAACAAGCCCTGCGCGATACACAACAAAACTAGATGACGGTTCATACAAGACCTAAAAAATCAAAGTGAGCAATCCAGCCGAAATGGCCAAACCATGCACCACAGCAGCAGCGATGGTCAAAACAATGGCAAAGGCCAAACGTACGGGTTGATCTGCATTTTTAAGCAAAAGCACAAAAGCCCAAACCGATAAGGGCATTGACACTAAACCCCACAGCGCAGGCTCGGGGTGAATAAAAAGCCACACACCTGCAGCAAGCCACGCATGCGCAAGCAAGGCAACAAGCAAATACAGCCAAGCGACGCGGCGTGTACCCAAACGTACCACCAGCGTGCGCTTGCCCACTTGCGCGTCTGCTACCGCATCTGGAAAACCATTAATGACCAAGATGTTGCCCACCAACAGCGCAAAGCTCAGCGCAACGGCTACAGGAATCACAAAGAACTGGCCACGTTGCACATAGTCAGCGCCCACAACCACCAAGCCCCAAGTCAACGCCACCGTGGCCTCGCCCAAACCACGCTTCATTAAAGCAAGCGGTGGCGCTGAGTAGCACCATCCCAGCAACATGCCTGCCAACCCCAACACCACCAAACCTCCACCCGTCTTCACCGCCAGCAACGCCCCGCAAGGAATCAGAAACACGAACAGAGCCTTAGCCAAGTCGTGCGTGTCTTGCACGCTGACATGGCCGTTTTGAATCAGACGTGCACCACCGGTGAAAGGAAACAGGCCTTGCGTGTTGGCATCATCTGCGCCGTTGAGGGCATCGTGGTAATCATTGATCACATTGGCGGCGGCGTGCATCAACAAGGCCAACACCAAGGTGGCCAGCGCGGTCCACATGTTGGGGCCGTGCCCACATGCCGCAGCCACCACAGTACCCAACACACACGCCACGGCCGTGATGACCAAAAAGCCGGGGCGCGTCATCTGCACCAGCATGCGCCAGTGCAAAGCAGTCGAAGGTGGAGATGTCATAGGCAATAGAAATGTCAAAAAGAAACAGGGCCATCAGGCCCTGCTTCAACAGTTAACCGTTTTAACGCGGCACCAAGAAGACGGACTTCTCGTGAATCACATCGCTGCCAGAGGTGTCCTTGATATCGAAGGTAATTTTGTGAGAACCCGCATCTGCCGAACCATAAGGAATGCTCACACTCAACACCACCCAATGGGCTTGGGCTGCAGCCACCTTCACTTGTGCGTCGGTGGTGATGGCAATGTCTTTCATGCCGTCCACTGACACTTGGTAAGTCTTATCGACCTCGGAGGCGTTCATCACTTGCAAGCGATAGATGTTTTCAATTCCACCGTTTTCTGTGATGCGAGCCAAGGTTGCACGGTCACGCACCACGTCCACCTTGAACGGCGTACGCATGGCCAAAGACACCCCCACAGAAATGATGAGCGCCATCAAGATAGACGTGTACACCAACACACGTGGACGCAGCACACGCATCAGCGTTTGTTTGGTGGTCCACTTGTTTTCCATCGCGTTTTGCGTGGTGTAGCGCACCAACCCTTTGGCGTAGCCCAACTTGTCCATCACCGTGTCACACACGTCAGCACATGCGCCGCAGCCAATGCACTCGTATTGCAAGCCATTGCGAATATCAATGCCTGTAGGGCACACCTGAACGCAGAGAGAACAATCAACACACGAGCCTAAGTTGGCAGCCACCAAATCTGTTTTCTTAGAACGAGCACCGCGTGGCTCGCCGCGTTCAACGTCATAGGTCACGATGAGGGTGTCGTGGTCAAACATGGCGCTTTGGAAACGTGCATACGGGCACATGTATTTACACACTTGTTCGCGCATAAAGCCTGCATTGCCGTAGGTAGCGAATGCGTAGAAGAACACCCAGAAGGCTTGCCAAGGGCCAAAGCTCCAAGTAATAGCTGTTGCCAACAATTCTTGAATGGGCGTGAAGTAACAGACAAAGGTAAAGCCAGTCCACAAAGACAACACAATCCACGCCGTGTGTTTGTAGACTTTCTTGCTCAGCTTCTTCACAGAGAATTCTGCATCATCCAAACGCATGCGCGCCGAGCGATCGCCCTCGATCTTGCGTTCTACCCACAAGAAAATTTCGCTGTACACCGTTTGTGGACAAGCATAGCCGCACCACAAACGACCCGCCACCGCGGTGAATAAGAACAGCGACAACGCTGAGATGACCAATAAGCCCGTCAAGTAAATAAAGTCTTGTGGGTACAACACCAAACCAAAGATGTAAAAACGGCGAGCTTCTAAGTCAAACAACACCGCTTGACGAGTGCCCCACTCCACCCAGGGCAAACCGTAAAAAACAATTTGCGTGATGGCCACCGTGACCCAACGCCAATAGGCAAATATGCCTTCGACCGAACGCGGGTAGATTTTTTTAGCTGCCGCGTAGAGCGACACCATTTCTTCGCTCTCGTCCGCTGGCACAGCTTGAATGGGAATGACTTTTTTAAGTTCTTGGTTTTCGGTGGTCATAGAAGTCAATCGTGATATTTAAAAATTAAGCCAATGTGTCCCAAGCCTTGAGGGCTTCGGCCGAATACATCAACGCAGGGCCACCGCCCATGTACACGCAGATGGTCAACATCTCTTCTAGCTCTTCGCGGGTACAACCCAATTTACGCAACGCCTTCACATGAAATGCCACGCAACCAGAGCAGTGCTGCGTGATACCAATAGCCAAAGCGATCAGCTCTTTGTTTTTGGCGCTGATCGCGCCCTCAGCCATTGATGCTTTTGCGAGCTGCCCAAAGCCTTGCATGGCTTCAGATTGCGATTTACGAAATGGCGTCAAACACTCGTTGATGCCTTGCATCAAGTTGGCATGATCAAACGTACTCATGGTGTGTGCCCTCTCAAAATTACTTCAATTGCTGCCCAGCGCTGTCAAACACTTCCACCGTGATGGGAATACCTTGACGCACGCTTTGCGTGACCGTGCAAAACTCTTCAAACTGTGCCAACACGTGGTCCACCTGTTCTAGCGACGCGACCAGCACACCCATGCGAATTTGCGCATTCATGTGCAACACCCGTAAACGGTTGTCATCGTTACGTCCAATTTCAGCCGTAACCACAGATTGCAAAGGGCTGGGTTCTTGTTTGAATTTGCGAAACGCAAACAACAAGGAGTCAGACAAACAGTTCCCCACCGCTGCGCAAAGCATTTGCACCGGCGATGGGCCTAAGCCTGTTCCCAAGGGAGCGGGCTCGTCGCTGGTGAGCACGGGCATTGCGTCGCCAAATACTATGTCGAACCGGTAATCATGCCGTTGCGATAGCTCAACGCGTATAGTTTTTCCTGACATAGGCTTTTCCTTGATTTATTCAAATAAAGGCTGTGCAGGCTTGAACACGTCGTGCCCTGCAGCCACCCAAGCATCAATACCCCCAGCGATGGATTGGATGTGGGTGTAGCCCATCTCAGCAAGTGACTTAGCGCTCAAAGCCGCACGGCCACTGGTTTTGCAATACAGCACGATGTTCAGGTCACGCGATTGCATCTTGGGGTTACCCGCCATCTTGAATTCCAACATGCCGCGCGACATGTGCATGGCGCCAGGCAAATGCCCCGCCAAGTATTCTTCGGTTTCACGCACATCAATCAGCACGTCACACGACTGAATGGCCATGACAGCTTGATCGACAGAAATCTCTTGAACGGCTTGCTT
>CANCGU010000100.1 GCA_947377705.1 Comamonadaceae bacterium | reverse complement strand
TCAACCTCGGCGAGTGAATGAGTTAGGCATCATTGTTGCGCGCCTGCCAGCAATTGCTGGCGGAGCTGGCGCTGCGAAGTTTCGGGGGCCAGCCAAATACCAAAAAAGCGTTTCGCCAATTCGGCGTCGGGCACGTCACCCAACAGGCGGTCTTGGTGCAAGAGTTGCATGCCTTTGTCGGGGGCGTAGACGCCAGTGATGCGTTCACCATTGCGCACATTCGGAAGGAGTGATTGCAACACGCCTGACCAGCTTTGCTGTTGGGCAGCACTCAGGGCGCGCTGGCCCTGCATTTCTTCCATCGAACGCTGTGCAATGTCAGCGCCTTTGAAATCACGCAGGTATCGCAGCTCTAGCACCAAGGTTTGCATCGCCCAGTTGTCGGGTGTAAACGCAGTGTTGCCCCACAGGCTGGCGTCGTACACGTCAAAGCCCCAATAGGTGAATCGGTGTTGCCCAATCAGGCGCGGCGTGCCGCGAAGCAGGGCGCGCACAAAACTGGGGGCGGTAGATCTTGTGTCTGGCTGGGGCTTGCCTGCGAGGTCAGCGTGTGCGGCTAACGACAGGCCGCCCGCACAGGTGGTCAGCGCCGCATGCATCACATGGGTCAATGCGGCGCGGCGGGTGGTCATGGCTTGACCAAAGTGAACTGCAATACGTCGGTGTTGTGCTGCTCAAATGCGGCTTCGCAATAGGCGAGGTAGAACTCCCAAATTCGGATGAAGCGCTCGTCAAAACCGAGTTGCAACACTTGTCCTTTGTCAGCCATGAATTGGTGACGCCAGCGGCGCAAGGTTTCGGCGTAGTCCAAACCGAAAGCTAATTCGTCTATCACTTTCAGGCCTGCGCGTTCGGCGTGTGCGCGGAATTCTCGGGGGCAAGGCAAGCAGCCGCCAGGAAAGATGTACTGCTGAATAAAGTCAGTGCTCTTGACATAGCGGTCAAATAGCGCGTCGTCGATGACGATGGTTTGGATGCAGGCTTTGCCGCCCGATTTGAGCAAGCGTGCCACGCTCTCAAAATATGTGGGCCAATACGCTTGGCCGACAGCCTCTAACATTTCGATGGAGCAAATCGCATCGTAAGGACCGTCGTCGATGTCGCGGTAATCTTGCAGGCGCAGGTTGCTTGTGGCCGCCAAGCCTTGGGTTTGCATGCGTTGGTTGGCAAAAGTCAGCTGCTCATGGCTCAGGGTCACGCCACTCATGTGCGCGCCAAACTCTTGGCCGCCTAGCTCGGCCAAGGCGCCCCAGCCACAGCCGATTTCTAGGATGCGATCACCCGCTTTGGCATCCACCATGCGCAGCGCTCGGCGCACTTTGGCGGTTTGAGCTTCGGCCATCGGTTTGGTGTGGTCGTTTTCAAACCAAGCCGATGAGTAATTCATGGTGGGGTCAAGCCACAGTTCGTAAAACGCATTGCCAAGGTCGTAGTGCGCGTGAATGTTCTTCTTGCTATTGCTGCGCGTATTGCGGTGAAGCAAGTGGCGCACGCGGTAAAACAAGCGGCCCAGCCAGCTGCCAAAGATCAGCTCGTCCATGTCGCGGCGGTTGGCGACCAAGAGCTGAAGCAGCTCGGACAAATTGTTGGTGCTCCACTCACCGGCAATGTAGCTTTCGGCAAAACCAATGTCACCGGACTTCAAAGCTTGTGTCAGGGGCGCATAGCTGTGCAAATGCAAGGTGGCGTTGAGTGCGTGGCCTGTGTCGGGCGCTGCACCGTATTGCGCCACGCTGCCATCGGGCCATTGCACATGCAAGGTGCCATGTTGTAAACGTTGCAGCAAGGTCAGCACACGTCGCGCAACAGCGGGCATGTCTTGGGGTGCAGAGCGGTCGGGGGCCGAGGTCGTGGATGAAGTCATGGCTAGGCTTTGAATCAGTTCAATGGGTTACAAAATCTTTGGGCGGCGTGGGCTTGGTGAAAAACGGCACATGCTTTCGCCACAGCTTCAGGGCTTGCCAATGGATGCGGGCCATCACCATGAGGGTCATCAGTGGGTAGGACCACAGGGCGCGGCGCAAGTTGGCGCGGGTGATGGGTTCGAGTTGGCCACTGATGCTGGTTTCGATCAGAGGGCCCAAGGCATCGTCGTGGTCCACGCGTGCCACGGTGTGGTCGGCAGTGCGCATGAAGCGAAAGCGGTAGTCGCCTTGTACCTCGCAAAACGGCGACACATGAAACACCTTGCTGGCGCGTTGTTCGACGCCGTAATGCGGGCGGTTCAACAAATAGCAATGGCGTTCGCCAAAGGTGTTGTTGACTTCCACCACGATGGCACGTAGCGAGTCGTCGGCTGCATGGCAATACCAAAAGCTCACGGGCTTGAAGGTGTAGCCCAACACGCGTGGGTAGCAATGCAGCCACACCTCGCCGGTGGCGTCGGTGATGCCTTCGCTGTGCAGCAGTTCATCTAGCCACGCCAGCGCGCCCCCCTGTGATGCGCTTCGGCCATCGCCGTGATCGGCCTCGTGAAAGCTGATGGCGCCTGCGCGGTTGATGGGCAAGAGGGCGTCATGCGTGGTGTGCAGGCTGCGCATGGGCAGCATCAAAAAGAAGGTGTCGTAGTTGAACGCGTGGTGTTTGGGGCGCAGGCGCGTGTGGCGCACTTGGCCAAAACCCATCATGGCTTGTGGGGGAGATGTGTGGTGCGCTGTATCGCTCATGATGCCAACGAGGCCAGCAGACCCTGCGCAGCGGCGCGGCCTGCCTTGAAACCATCTTCATGAAAGCCATAGCCCATCCACGCGCCAGCAAACCACGTATGTTGCTGGCCTTGCAGCTGGGGCATGTGGGCCTGCGCTTGAATCGCTGGCAAGTCAAACACGGGGTGGGCGTAGTTGTACTCGCCCATCACATGGGCAGGGTCAATCTCGCGCACGGGGTTGAGCGACACGATCACGTCTTGTGTAAAGGGCAGGGGCTGCAACAGATTGAGCCAGTAGTGCAAGCACACACGGGTGGACTCGGTGTTGTCGTGCGCGGCACGTTCGTAGTTCCACGCAGCCCAAGCGAGTTTTTTTTGGGGCATCACCGAGGTGTCGGTGTGCAAGACGGCGCGGTTGGGGTGGTAGCGAATGGCCCCCAGCGTGCTTTGCTCTTGCAGAGTCGGTTCGGCCAACATGGCCAAGGATTGGTCCGCATGGGTCGCCAGGATGACTTGGTCAAATCGTTCGGAGCCTGCATGCGTTCGGAGCGTCACGCTATGGGCATCGCGTTCAATGCGCAGCACAGGGCTGTTTAAGCGTTTGTCCGCGATGCCAGCCAAAATTTTCTCAACGTAGTGGCGCGCGCCACCTGCCACCGTGTACCACTGTGGGCGGTTGTTCACTTGTATCAAGCCATGGTTGTGGCAAAACCGAATCATGGTGGCGACTGGAAATTTCAGCATTTGGTCGGTGGGGCAACTCCAGATGCAGCCCAACATGGGCAACAAGTACCAGTCGCGGAAGGCGTCGCTGAATTTGTGCGAAAACAAAAACCCACTCAAGGGTTGGGCCAGTTCGTGGTCTTGGTTGCGCTCGGCCAGCTCGGTGGCCAAGGTGTTGAAGCGCATCACATCGCGCAGCATGTTCAAAAAGCTGGGCTTGAACAAATTGCTGCGCTGGGCAAACACGGTGTTGAGGTTGGCACCATTCCACTCCAGCGCACCTTTGCCGTTCTTGTGGGGCACCTGCACCGAAAACGACATGTCCGATTTGACGGTGCTCACTTGCAGCGCTTCAAACAAGGCAATCAGCCCAGGATAGGTGCGTTCGTTGTAGACCAAAAACCCAGTGTCGACGCCATGTGTTTGCAGACCTGTGGCGGTGGGCAATGTCACGTCCACGGTGTGGGTGTGACCGCCAAAATAGTCACCCGCTTCGAACAGCGTGATGTCGGCCGCCCCAAGCAAATGGTGGGCAGCCGACAGGCCCGAAATGCCCGAGCCCACAATCGCGATGCGTGGCTTCATAGCGCAGCGCCTTTCACCGCCAATTGCTTTTCAATCTCTTGTACAAAGCTTTTGTCTTGCGGTCCGGTCATGCTGCTGAAGCTCTTGATGTTTTTGCCATCGCGGCTGATGACGTATTTATAAAAGTTCCATTTGGGGGTGGTGCTGGTTTGTTCCGCCAACTGCTTGAACAGTGGCAAAGCGTCTGCGCCGCGCACCGTGGTTTTCACAAACATGGGGAACTTCACGCCAAAGGTGTTTTCACAGAAGTCGGCAATTTTGGCGTTGCTGTCGGGTTCTTGTGAAAAATCGTTGCTTGGAAAACCCAGCACCACCAAACCACGGTCTTTGTATTTGGCATACAAGGCTTCTAAGCCTTTGTATTGCGGGGTGAATCCACAAAAACTGGCCGTGTTCACGACAACCACGACCTGGCCTGCGTACTGACACAGATTTTGTGGCTTCTCGTCTTGCAGTCGCAGCACGCTGTGTTGCAGCACACGAGGACATGCGCCCATGGCTGCATTCGCCGTTTCTGGCGCACTGTGGGCCGCACTGAGAGTGAAAAACAGCCAGCCCAAGAGGAAAACAAAACGATGGATCACGCGAAAACCCTTTTTCAATAGGGGACAATCATGGCTGAATATAAAAAACCTGTCTACGACAGTAGACATTCTCCATGTTTACTTACGGGGCTTCCAATCCATGAATTCATGCAATGACCCTTTGCCCATGGCGCTTTCTATTGCGGCCGTCGAGCGTGACACCGGCATAGGCAAAGACACCTTGCGCGTGTGGGAGCGTCGCTATGGATTCCCGCAACCGGGTCGCGATGCCCATGGCGAGCGCACGTACCCCACGGCGCAAGTGGAAAAACTTCGCGTGATCAAACGGCTGATGGACCAAGGTCATCGGCCGGGGCGGATTGTGGCGCAATCCATGGAAGCCCTGCGTCACCTCAGTCGTGGGGAAGCGTCGTTGCAACCCAGCCAAGACACCCCGCATGTGCAAGGGCAAGCCGATGTGATGGCTTATGTCGCCATGTTGCAAACGCAAGACCATGAGGGTCTTCGACGCGAACTGCTGAAAACTTTGTCGAAAGACGGTTTGCAACGCTTTGTCGTGGAGGTGGTGGCCCCACTCACTGCGATGGTGGGCGATACGTGGGCGCGTGGTGATTTGGCAGTCCACGAGGAACATCTCTATACCGAGTGTGTGAGCAGCTTGATGCGACAGGCCATCCTGGCGATTCCAAAGCCAGCGAATGGTGGCCAGCCCACGGTTTTGCTCACCACGTTTCCGCAAGAAGCGCATGGTTTGGGCTTGCTGATGGTCGAGAGCTTGCTGACGCTGCAAGGCTGTCGCTGCGTATCGTTGGGCACACAAACGCCAGTGCGCGACATTGCGCAAGCGGCGATGGCGCATCGCGCGGATGTGGTGGCTTTGAGTTTCAGTGTCAACATGAATGCCAACCATGTGGTGGACGGGTTGGCCGAGCTGAATTTGCTTTTGCCGACTTCCGTTGCGCTCTGGGTGGGTGGGCAAGCGCCCGTGTTGCGTCGTCGACCCATTGAGCGCGTGCGGGTGTTGCATGACCTGACGTCGATTGCTGACGCGGTCCACGATTGGCGCCGCCTAGAATCGCATCACCATGGCTGACACCACACTGCTCCCCCCTGCTTTCCTTTCTAAATTGACTTCACGTCATGACGCTTTGCACCGCGTCGCGGCCTTGCGTGCGCAAGGCCCGGTGGTGTTCACCAATGGCGTATTTGATGTGTTGCACCGAGGCCATGCCTCTTACTTGGCACAAGCCCGCAGCTTGGGAGGCAGTTTGGTGGTGGCCTTGAACAGCGACGCGTCTGCGCGCCGTTTGGGCAAAGGCCCAGACCGTCCCTTGAACAACGAATTAGACCGCGCCGCCTTGATGGCCGCTTTGGAGTCTGTGAGCTTGGTGACGTGGTTTGATGAGGACACGCCGCTGGCGCTCATCACCGAACTGCGTCCTGACGTGCTGGTCAAAGGCGGCGATTACGACATGAGTAAGCTCGCTGAAACACAAGTGGTGCTGGCCTACGGTGGCCGAGCGCAAGCGATTCCGTTTGTCGACGGCTACTCCACCACGGCGTTGGTGAAGAAAATCCGTCAAGGCTAATCAGTCAAACACCGCGTGCCACAAGGCTTGGATGGCGGCACATTCTTTGGCTAGTTCTGCCAAGGGCACTTGCGTGGGTTGCTCGTCCAAGCGGGCGCGGTGTTGTACCCGGCGCAATTCGCGGTAAGCGCTCCCTGCCGCTTCCCCCACACCCGCAGGCAGCAACCCTGCTTTTTCAGCGCTCAGCAACAAGGCAATGTTGCCCACGTTTTCCAGCAACGCCGGATGTTGTTGCGCAAATGCCAGCACCAAGAATTGCACAACAAACTCGACGTCCACCATGCCACCCGCGCTGTGCTTGACGTCAAACAAATCCGGCTTGATGGTGTGTGCCGCATGCAGTTTCTCGCGCATGGCCACAATTTCTTGACGCAGAGACACTTGGCCGCGCTTGGCGTTGATGACGTTGGCACGCACCGTGTCAAAGCGTGCTTTGAGTTCGGGTGCACCTAAGCAAAAACGTGCACGCGTCATGGCTTGGTGTTCCCAGGTCCAAGCGGTGTTTTCGCCGCGTTGGCATTGGTAGTCTGAGTAAGCCTCAAAGGTCGACACCAACAAGCCCGAGTTACCGTTGGGCCTGAGCGCCGTGTCAATCTCATACAAATCGCCTTCGCCGGTTTTGACGGTCAGCCAGTTGATGAGTTTGCGCACGTAGGCCGCGTAGATTTCGCCAGCACGTTCATGCGTGTCCTCGTAAACAAACACGATGTCGAGGTCGCTGCCGTAGCCCAACTCTTTCCCGCCCAGCTTGCCGTAAGCCAAGATGGCAAATTGAGGTGTGTCGCGATGGCGTTGCTTGAAGTGCTGCCAGACCCAACGGCTGGTTATTTTCAGCACACTGTCGGCCAACGCGCTCAGGTCGTCTGCGACTTGCTCCACGCTGATGCGGCCTTCCACATCACGCGCCAACGTGCGGAACACTTCGGCGTGGTGCGCACGGCGCAGCAAGTTGAGCAGTGTTTCTTCGTCCGCTTGGTCTGTGGATTTCAGGGATTCAAGGCGTCTTTCTAACTCTTGTTCGAACTCGGCGGGCACAAAGCGCTCGGCCAACAGGGCTTCGCCGGCCAGCTCGTCAATGACGCCTGGATGTTGTTGCAAATATTTGGCAGGCCAGCGTGCCATGCCCAGCAAGCGCATGAGTTGTTCGTGCACGCGTGGCCGCTCGATCAGCAAAGCCAGATAACTTTCCCGGCGAAGCAAAGGCTCCATCCAATCGGTCCAGCGCACCGCCGCTTCTTCGCTCACCCGGCCATCTTCAATCCAGGCGTTGGTCCGTTGCAAAAGTTTGAGCAAGCGCTGAATGCTCTCGTCACGCAAAGCACGCACGCGGGGCTGCTCAGACCAATGCGCCACGCGTTCGCTTAAGCGGGCGTTCAAGTCAGGCAACAGAGATTCCAAATCAACATAGTCGTTTTGGGCTTTGGGTGTGCAGCCTTTGCACTCACCTTGGCTGGTGGTTGGCGTCTTTTCGCCCAAACCCAACAAACGGTCAAACTCTTGCGCGACCAATTCACGATGGCTGTCGAGCTGGGTGAGAAAGTCGCACACATCGCCGTAGCCGAGGGTCAGCGCAATCCAATTCAAATCGTCGTCGTTGGTGGGTAGAACGTGGGTTTGTTGGTCATCCAAGTATTGAATGCGGTGCTCGACCTGGCGCAAAAACACATAGGCTTTGGCCAGTGCATCGGCGGTGCTGGCTGGCATCAGGTTGGCTTGGCTCAAGCGCTGCAAGGCTTGCAATGTGGGGCGTGTGCGCAATTCGGGGAAATGACCGCCGCGCACCACTTGCAGTAGCTGCACTGTGAATTCAATTTCACGAATGCCGCCGCGTGAGAGTTTCACATCGTTGGCACGTTCAGGGCGACCTGCGCTGCGGGTCAGCGAGTGCTTGCGAATTTGTTGGTGCAAGCCGCGCAGCGACTCAAACACGCTGTAATCCAAATAACGGCGAAATACAAAAGGCAGCACCGTGTCACGCAACTCAAACGCATTGGCTTTCGCGCTGAAGGGGGCAACCACCCGAGCCTTGAGCCAAGCGAACCGTTCCCATTCACGACCCTGCACCAAAAAGTATTCTTCGAGGGATTGGCGAGACACCACACTAGGACCTGAGTTGCCGTTGGGACGCAAGGCCAAGTCCATGCGAAACACAAAGCCGTGTTCGGTGTTATCGCCGATGAGGGTGTAAATCAGTTTGACAGCTTTGGCAAAGTAGTCGTGGTTGCTGATGCGCCCGCGCCCGTCGGGCAGGCCTGCGGTTTCGCCGTCTTCGTCGTACACATAAATCAAGTCGATGTCGCTGGAGACGTTCAACTCGCGCGCGCCAAATTTGCCCATGCCAATGATCCATAGCGTTGCGCGTTCGCCGCTGGGGGTGGTGGGCATGCCGTATCTGGCATCGAGTTGAATTTGCGCTTCGCGGAAGGCGACGTCTAGGGTGAATTCGCCAAGCTCGGTCATGGCTTGCGTTACCACGTCGAGGGGGCTGCGTTGGTCACAGTCCAGCACCACCAAACGCGCCATCACCAGTTGGCGCAGCATGCGCAGAGCATCGCTGCAGCTGTGCGTTTGGCGCAGGGTTGCAAAACAGGTTTGCATGCTGGCTAAGACGGGCGCACCCGACGCAAGCAAGTGCAGCTCGTTGGCATAACGCCGTTGCAAACGCTGCACAAAGCGCGAATAAGTACTTAAGTCCTGCATGGAGGGGGGGATAATTCCAGTCACGTTACGAGCACCATGAAAAATTTGTCGGACCCTGTCAATTCCACCCCTGCATCCGCGGTTTCTGATTTGAAAATCAAATCAGGTTGGCGACGCACGCTCAACTGGGCTTTAGGCCTGGTTGTCTTGGTGTGGGTGACCGTGTTGCTTGCGTGGAGCGCCCTGCACATTTTCATTGTGCCGCGAATTGACGATTACCGTGAGGTCTTGCAACAACAAGCTTCGCGTGCAATGGGATTACGCGTAGAAATTGGCAGCATTCGCGCACAAGGCGGCTGGTGGGTGCCATGGTTTGAGGCCAACGACATGGTGTTGTTTGACCGG
>CANCGU010000099.1 GCA_947377705.1 Comamonadaceae bacterium | reverse complement strand
GGCGACCCATGCAGCAAGCCACTTCCATTCGACAAGCTGCCGTTTCAATCCACGCCCCTGCATGAGGGGCGACAATATTTCTTCGGTGATGGCTCTGGTAATGTCGGTTTCAATCCACGCCCCTGCATGAGGGGCGACCAAGCCGGGACAGGGTTTCAAACTGCCTGACGGGGTTTCAATCCACGCCCCTGCATGAGGGGCGACGCTCCATGGCTGCGCGTATAGCCTCAGGCTGGTGTTTCAATCCACGCCCCTGCATGAGGGGCGACGTGGCCAGCGGACTGGAGGCCTTGAAAACACCCGTTTCAATCCACGCCCCTGCATGAGGGGCGACGCGTTTTTTGTACGAGATGTGACGCACAAAAAAGTTGCAATACACGCCCCTGCAATAGGGGCGACCGTTGCTGTTGTTCACATCGGCCAAGATTTGCGTGTTTCAATCCACGCCCCTGCATGAGGGGCGACGGCTCCACGGGGCTTGGCCCGCCGAGCCAGACATGTTTCAATCCACGCCCCTGCATGAGGGGCGACGCCTGACGATATCACCAAGCTACAGCGCGAACCAGCAGGATATTTGCGCTAACAATCAAAAATCGTGTTCGTTAATTTATGAATACGAACAAGCTCTCAAAAAATCTTCTGTAAATCAACGTCTTACGCCATCGCTAACCATCTAGTGGAAAGATGACGACGCTAGGTTAGCGTTACAAGATCAAGGTGCTATGAATCGGGTTGTAAGTAGCTTTGGCACCGCAATGTTCAACTTTATCTATGCCGCGTTTACCCAACATATAAAAGCGCAGACTATCTTGCTCGGGATCGTAAATACGCAAGAGCTCTGCTTTTAGTTGCACCCATTGAGCAGGATCGATTTCACACTCAAACACTGAGTTTTGTACGCGCACGCCATAGTCTAAACAAGCCTTGGCGATGTGGCGTAGACGTTTCTCTCCGGCGCGGGTGGTCACATTCACGTCATAGGTCACAAGCACCAGCATGATTCACCTCGCTATTTATCGCACTACAAAAGGCGTGTACTGCTGCATGTCACCACGCAGGTGGCGAGCAAGCAGCAAAGCTTGAGCATGAGGTAACAACCCCAGTTCAATACTTTCTTCCAAATAGGGGTGCTTCAAACTTTCCTTCTTGCGCTCTTGGTAGGCCGTGAGAAAAGCTTTACGGGCGTCATCCTTTAGACGAACCGCTCCACTTGCTTCGGTCACAAAGTCATCCAGCTTCAACTGTCCTCGGTTGATAAGGGTGAGCACGAAACGATCAGCAAGAGGGGCGCGCAGCTCTTCCATCAAGTCAAGCGCCAAGCTTTTTCGACCCGGTCGGTCTTGATGTAAAAACCCCACGTAAGGATCTAAGCCAACGCCAGCCAGGGCCGAAGCACACTCACTGGCGAGCAACACATAAGCAAACGAAAGCAAGGCATTGACCGGATCGCTAGGAGGCCTTCGCACCCGCCCGGAAAACTCAAATCCCTGTGTGCGCAGCAAAGAAGTAAACACACCGAAATAAACACTGGCTGCCTCGCCTTCCAGTCCCATCAGCTGCGACACATTACGTGCATGTCGAATACTCTCCATAAGCGCAGACAATGTTTGCGTAGCATGCGCCAGTGCATCGTTGGCACCATGGTTGCGCTGCTCGCGCATAAGCACGGCACGACAGTTACCCACTTTGGCCGCAATCATGAGCCGAGCCACCGATAGAGATTTTTCAGCGTCGTCCGCCCATCGGTATTGAGTTCGACGCAGCAGCACATTGCCACGCGGCATGCCAGTGACCTGAGCCTGAAACTTGCCAAATTCAGTAAAAAACGACAATCCGACACCTACATCCACGCAAGCAGCCATGAGCGCTGGCGACACACTGGTTTGTCCAAAACAAAAAATATTTTGTAACGCCAACATGGGAAATTGCGCAAGCTTTTCATCCCCCTGCTTGATGACTACTGTCTCGCGCTCCTTGTGCAAATAGCAATCTGAACGGGTGATGTAGAGGGTGTTGAGTAGCTTCTTCAATTCGAACGCCCTCCTAGAGCCTTGGCCTTTGCGCCATCGTCTTCGCTTAGAAACGGTTCCTCAAATAACGTTTGCACGTACTGTGCAGAACGGTCTTTACGCACGACGTCTGGCACACACATATCTAACAAGGAGCAAGCCTTACAGCGTTTAAAGTCCGACGTGGGCAAAGGTGTAATTTGGCTTTGCAAAACGGCACGAGCAGCTTCTACACAGGCCAAGGTTTCAGCGCGCAACCGCGCGTCAATTGACACGACTTCACGAAGGCGTTCTTGCCAGTACCAAAGCGCCCCGTTGGTGACCGATACGCCGCGCATCTCCTCTAGACACATAGCTTGCGCGCAAAGCTGAATACGATCCCAGTCCATCACCTTGCGTTTGCCGCGCTTGTACTCCACCGGCACATAGCGCTTACCTTCATCGGCTTGGTTGAACACCTCCAGCAAATCGAGCTTACCGTGCAGTCCCAGCCGATCGCTGCGCACTTCCACTGATCGCTCGGAACGCTTATTCCCCCGAGTTTCTGCTTCTTGGCTGTCCACCCGTTCATGCAGCACATTGCCTTGCGCCGTGAAATGGTTGTCGCTCCACGCTTGTTCCAAGTGGATCAAAGCGAACTGGCGCGGACAATAAGCGTAGTGCTGGAGGGCGGAGATGGCGATGGTAGGTTCGATAGCCGCGTCATTCATAGATCGCATCGTTATTCACGAAGTTAGAAGCCATCACCCGATTCAGGCTTCAATCCCTCAAGATCAAACAGCTCAAAGGAACCATCAGGGTTAACTTTTAGACTTCTGTGCACTTTGGCCGACGAATATTTAGGCGTTTTCCCTTCCTGCTCCCACCAAAACCAATGAAGGATACACATTGATCCTTCGGGGCGGGCTGAGGATGCATCGCCTTCAAATAGCTTAGGCAAAAGGCTTTTGATGACTTGCGCGTCCGCATCGCTGAACGTTGTGCGCTCTGCAAGCTGCGGAGTGATCGCACCATACGTGACGTATATACCTTTATCGACACGATGCTTCATCCCCATGGTGTCAGAGCCTCGCTTAGTTCCATCGCCTTCACCACTAACACTTTTGGTGATCTGTGTGCTACTCACCGAAACAGGCTCAACGCTAAAGGCCGACTGAATCGTGACGGGACCACGAACGGGTATCGACACACCATTGGCATTTCCGGTTGAACTTTCGGCGCTATCGACAGTCTCATCTTTTTTACCTTTCTTACCGTTCTTGTCTGCACTCCATGCAAACACCTGTCCAAAAGCACGAACATCAAACCATTTTTCACAAGCCTTTTTGGCGGTGGACTCAGGTGTAATCCCTTTCTTCACGTCGAACTTGAAAGCGTCATCGCCCAGCCCCACGACTGCATCCATCGCCCGATTCTTAAGGCTGGTCATGCCATCTTTTTTTCGATCATCAGGCTGAACAAAGATAGCCTGCCCAGCATCTTGCAAGCGATCTCGGAGCTTTCGTTTAAGGCATACATCGGTGATTTCGCCAAAGCCACCAAAGTCAGTGCGAGGGCGATTACCGTTGAGCGGATCTCCATTAGGGTTGGCATGGTTCACTTCAATGATGAGGGCGAAGTCGATTTTTTTGCTGAGGGTCATAGCAAGCTCCTGATTGTGAAAATGATCGAGTTAAAAATGATTTTGTGTTTCGCGCGAAGCTGGTTTAGAGGATTCACCAGCTGTGACTTTCAAAACCCATTTACCTTCATCAATGGTGTGGTCTTTCAGCCACCGGCGTTGCAGGTGATAGCCCAGTAAATACTCACCTTTAAGTGGTGCGTTATCGAACAAACCTTGTTCGGCTTCACTCATCAAGAAATGCACATCGTCCAACAACCCTCGAAATGCTTTTTCCATGCTCGGGTAGCGGCCTCGGACGCGTACAAAGTAAGGATGCAAGGCTTCTTCGATATTCTTCCAAGTATCTTTAGGATGATTAGAAAAGCGCTGCATTAAACGCATGGCGGTGGTTGGTCTTGTTTCCTGAGTAATGCTGAGTGCATATTCCTCAATGTGATCTGCAAGGCCCAGTAGGCGACCAAACAAGTAATCGCGTGATCGATTAGTTTCTTCTAAAGCCACGTCATATCTCCTTTGCTGTGAACGTTCTAAAAAACCTTTGAACAAAGCGCAAGCTACACCCAGATTGCGCCAGCGTTCCCATGGTTCTAGTGCCATAGGGTTGCTAGCCCTATGAACGGCGGCCATAACTAACACTTCGGGTATTTGTCTACCTTCGACGATGCACGGCAAAACCTGTACATAAACCTGCTTCTTTAGATCGTCGCTCAATGTATTGCCATAGACTGCCTGTGCAATGGCAAGGGGCGCAGGAGGCACGATAGGCCATACTGCTTTTTTATCTTTTTTCGCTTTACCGGGAACCTCAATTTCTCTGGTAACGCGCTGATACCATGAAAATTGGTCATACCAAGCATTGAGTTTCTTGAAATACTCGTTCGGCAAAAACTCCCTGTAGTAGCCAATCGCCATCCGACCTGGCGTAGCCGAATCAAGCACCATCAAACTGAGTTGTTCGGTAGCCTTGAGCTCTTGCTGATAACCGCGAAGCTTTAAGTTAAGCCTATGAGTAATTTGATACCCAAGGTCGTTGCCATGGTTGATATCATTTTCGGCGGCTGGTACATCTGAGGAAATTGAGGACCAGTTATCGCTCTCTAGATAACTCCAGTCATCAACCGGATTTAAAAGCGGCTTGCCAGAGATCGCCCAAGCTATTGTGACCTGATTGCCGTTACGAACACCTTGTCTCGAAATCAGCCAACGTAGCGCGTTATGTGCTTTTTGAGTCACTTCGCCACTTAAAGATGCAGCCTCTGTACTTTCAAAAAACCGTCCCCGAAAAGTCATTCCATCTTGGTCATTAGCAGAAATTAATTTAGCCTTGTCTCCGCTATGGCGCAACTTCGAGGGATGAAGTCTTGCTATGGCGGCCACCGTTCCACTCATCAAACAAAGCCCTGACTGAGACTCTTGCAACGATTGAAAGTTAACCCAGCTACTCCAAATTTCGCTATCTTTCCAGGTGTCGGACTCGACATCACCCGGAATCTCAACCGACCAACAAATTAAAGCCGAACCTGGTTCTATGAGCCCACCGTCCTTAGGTAAAGAGTTGAAAATTTCAGGCGCTTCACCGCGCCCATCAGGCCAACTAGTCAACACAGAAGCAGGAGATGACGCTTGAAAAATTTTTGCTTTTTCAATTAGGTCTGTAAACACACGTCCGTGGCTGACGTAATCGAGAATCAACTCAACCTTTCTTGGCGCCCCTGCTTGACACCAAGCTCGTAGCTGCTTGAGGTAACTTTCGAAAAAAGATTTTTTTCTTCCTCCCCACTGCACATAGTCTTTAGCAACATACTGTATTTTGTCAGCTAGCCCATGTGGCGCATCCACATTAGCGCGAGCCTCAGAGGCTTCGGTAGCAGGCAGAACAACTGGATTTTTCTTTAACACCCTGGCACGTACAAACTTCGCATTTTCGTTCAGCACAATATTAATATGTGCGTTTTGAATAGTATGTCGAATGGGTGGTATGCGTTGGTCTTGAGAAAGATCTAACTTGATGGCTTGCTCATAAGTGTCATACAGACGTTGCATCCAACTCATTTACTGCACTCCTCATCGCCAACAGGCTTTAAGTTCTGTTGCAGCCCCCAAACTTTTGGCGTCATAGGGCGTACCGACTTACTCACTAATTGAGTGTGCGAGGCTTCAAACTGCAAGACGCCATGTCGCATCGTTGCTTGCCAAAAATTGGCACGAAGTTCATTTGTGCCTGTCTCGTCGGGGTAGTCGAAGCTATGGAACATGAGTCCATAACTTAACTCTTCAATGTCGTCATAGACGCCTGCATCGGAATCAAAAGCACAAGGCTCCACATAACCTTGGCATTCACGAGTACCCAAAAAAATATCTTGTCTGCCACCTGCATTCAAGGCCCGTGTAGCCATACTGAAGTGCTTGCCATCGTTACGGTCAGCAACAAGATGAACTTGGTTTTCATTCCATTCAAAATGCGCTAAAACTTGGTACTCAACATCACGCAAATAGGTGTAGTACGCCAGAGTGTTGCCGCCAGTCCAATTCAAAGGCTTCACACCTTTGGCCTCTGTACGTATGGGTTTCATCACCCTTACCTTGTCAACCTTCCAGGTAATCGTAGGTTTCCAATAGATTGACTTAAGGACGCCCTTGATAGCTTCATAGGTCGGCAGATGATATGAACACTTCTCACCACCAATACGTGTAATCGGGTCAGTGAACAAAGCGTTCCGTCCAAATATCTTGAATTCAATGCTATTTTTTGGCGTGTTGTACATGATTGGTCATACCCCCATAAATGTTGAACGGTCTGTGCTGCCAATGGATAAGCCGAACGCTTCGTCATAGTTTGAATCCAGCAAGAAATAAATACCGGTGTCCTGTATAGACTTCACAGCCTTTGCTTTCATAAGTTGCTCCCAAACATTTGGAAAAACATTGACACTAAATTTTTGTGCTTTTTTAAGATTTTTATAGAACTCTGGATAGAGAGGATCAAGACGGCAAAGCTCTGCGATCAAGATGGCACCTTCACCGAATGGAACAATGACTGACTGCGTGGGGGCATCAATGGCTTTAAAGGCTTTACCCGCTTCCATAAATGACTGCATGAGCAGTGGGCCTTGGCGGTTTTTTCTACGAACATCGTTTTTGTTACCGTAAACATTACCCTCGTTGTCACTCAACAAATTCAAAAGTGTTCTGTTGCCAGCTTTATCCAACGGATAACACATCTGGCTTTTGCGGTTATGAAAGAAGTATTGAAAGTAACGCTGAATAACTTCTGGCGAAACGGCTTTGTACGGCAAATGGGCATCGTTAATCTCATCAAACACACGTTGTGCACATCGCTTGCCCACTTCAATCTCTGGCAACATGTCCGTGTTTTCACTATCAGGCCTGACGATATACACCTGCCCCTTAATAGAATTTCCCTCTTCGTCTTTGCGTTCCCCATGGCGATTACAACGGCCCGCTGCTTGAGCGATGGAGTCCAAGCCAGCCAAAAACCGAATCACGCATGCGAATGAAACATCTACGCCTGCCTCAATTAACTGCGTTGAAATGCATAACACGGGATGGCCCGCTTTGAGTTCGTGCTTGATACCAAAAGCACCATCAAGCAAAGCTTTGCGATGCGCAGCACATTGATTAGTACTGAGGTGAAAGAGGGAATTCTCAGCAATACCTGCGGCCTTACATGCGACGTAAATTTTTTGCGCCCAAGCCTTAGTATTCACAATCACCAGCACGCTTTGTGTTTGTTCAAATTTCTCCAGTACAAAATTGCGCATGTCCACTAGTGACCAACCTTTTGCTTCGCATCGGTTGGTAATGTCAACGCGATCCAGTTGGGCAAAGACTTGTTTCAAAGACGCCCAGTCTCCTACCAATTCGTGGTCTTCGCTGAGTTGAAGTTGCCCATACTTTGACTCAGGAACGTCATTCAAAATTGGTTGAGTTGCCGTGCAGAGTAACGCGGTACTGTATGCATGATTAACAAAAAAATTGAGTGCATTGCAAAACATATGCACGCACTGAATAGGCAGTGTTTGAATTTCATCAAAAACCAGCACAGCTTTTGTTAGTTGGTGAAACCTCCTTGGACTTTGTGTGCCCCCAGCAAAGCAAGCGTTCAAAAATTGAACCATGGTAGTGAACACAATAGGACTGTCCCAGTTCTCGGTGAACAACTTGCTCTGCCAGGTTTCTTTTTCTGGCTCTAAGTTGGAATGGCTCTCTAGAACCCAAGGCCTTGTATCTCCATCGGCCTCAATCACGTCACGCACGGCTTTAGCGTTTTGCTCAATGATGGAGGTGTAAGGGATGATGAAAATTATTCGATCAAGTTGATGCGTTTGCGCGTGGTGCAAGGCGTAACGCAAACTCGCCAGCGTTTTGCCACCGCCGGTGGGCACACTGAGCGTATAAATGCCTTGCTGTAAACCTGCACGCTCTTTGCACTTTTGCGAGATGTCTTGCCGTATCCTGTCAATGGCCGATCTCGCATCCATTGATGTGGCCGCCATTTTCCTCAATTGCGTTTCCAGTCGACCAATAGGAATCTTCCAGTTGGGCTTATCTAAAAATCTTTGCTTTATGTTTTGAGGACTCTCAAAGTTGGCGCTATCCATGCGGTCAGCATCAATCAAAGTGCTGAATATGAGCCGCGTCAGCATACCCAATTGAAATTCTTTAACTTTGTTTGAAGCCGTTGTGACTTTAAGAATGCGCCACACACGGCCCCAAAGTTCATTGATTAGTTCGGACGTACATAGTGCATTCGCCCTCGCCAAAACTTCCACATCTGCACTCTTAATGCATTCGCTCAAATAGGTCAGCTCATCAGCTTTTTCAATTCTCTTCTTGAAGGTGTTATTGCCATCTATATCGATGCAGTCAATCAATCCACTATGGTGCGAGACGATACAAAGTGCCAGCATTTGGGCACACAGCTCTCGACCCAAAGCACGCTCTGCTGCGCTATCTTCGTTTTTAAGTTTTTGATAAATCCATTGCGCGCCAGCTGTGGAATGGTCAATTTTTCCCTTGAGACTTCTCGCATTGACCCATGCCCCATCCAAGTCGGGATCAAGACGGCCTGCGGAAGAACTGATGTAATTAAGAAAGGATTGTGAAAATTTCCCGAAATCGTGCATCAACCCAATTGTTTCTGATGCTTTGGCTAGTTCAATTTTCTTAGCTAATACCTTGGCTTTTTCGCCAACACCTAGCAAGTGATCAGAAACTGTTTGAATGGCGCCATCTGTCCGGCGTATATGGGCGATAAACATTGCTAACCCTCTCCATGCTTTAGGACCGCAATTGCTAATGAGTTGACGAACAGTCGACTATGTGAAGACCAGTTTTTTCGAGTGACTTCTTTCAAAACGCGCTACCTTTGAATTGGCATTGCCAAGCCGACTCATCTTAATTAGTTCTAATGTACTCATTTGATTAATGACTTCCAGCTCATTCGTGTTGCACCTACTTTTCAAACAATCCCTTATATTCTTAGAAACTTTGATTCGCAGCACACATAAAGCCGC
>CANCGU010000098.1 GCA_947377705.1 Comamonadaceae bacterium | reverse complement strand
TTGGACTTTTCGTTGTTGGGCAACATGTCCAAGCGAAACGCCACGGGGTCTTTGCTGGCGGCTTGCGCCAACTCGTCGATGAAGCATTCACGCCCAAACGGGTTTTGCGAGTGACCCACCGAGCGCCAAAAGCCCACGGGCACATTGGTATTGCGCTGGGCGTAATCGACCAAGGTGTTGGGGATGTCGTAGGGGTGGTCATTGAAACTGGCCACCGCCTGACCGTCGATGCCCTTGGGCAAAGGCAGTTTGAGCAGCGTGGCCAAGATAGAAGGGGCGCTGACACGGATGTGCAGCGCGTCCACTTTGCCACTGGCATCTAGGCCCGCTTTGAAACGCATCAAACTGGCGGGGCGGTACAGACCATGCTGAATTTCTTCTTCGCGTGTCCACAGCATCTTGACGGGTTTGCCCGCCATGGCTTTGGCAATCAACACGGCCTGACGTGTGAAGTCTTGGGCTCTCTTGCGACCCAAACCACCGCCTAGTTGAACCGGGTGTACTTTCACATTGGTTTGTGGCACGCCCGCTGTTGCAGCGCTCACGGCCAGGGTGGCCTCTGGATTTTGGGTCGAGGACCAGATGTCTAACTTGTCGCCTTGCAACCACGCCGTGCACACCATGGGCTCCATGGTGGCGTGGGCCAAGTAGGGCGTGAAGTAGTCGGCCTCTAGCACTTTGGCCGATTTGCCCAGTGCCTCAATGGCGTTGCCATCGTTGCGCGCCACGGCCAGCTCGGCCTGTTCCATGCCTGCTTTGAAGTGGGCCATGATGGCCGCGCTGCTGAGTGTGCCGTGCTCGCCCACATCCCAATCCACAGACACTTCGCGCAGGGCTTCTTTGGCGCGCCACCAGTTGTCTGCCACCACAGCCACAAAGTCGCCCATGTTCAAGACCTTGACGATGCCTCGGCGGTTTTCCACCTTGGAGGCATCCATGCTCTTGACCTTGCCGTTGAACACAGGGCAAGCGGCAATGGCGGCATGCAGCATGCCCGGCAATTGCGTGTCGATGCCGTAACGCGTTTTGCCCACCACGATGTCTGGGATGTCCACGCGGGCAATGGGCTTGCCAATCAGCGTCCAGTCCTTGGGGTTTTTGAGTTGCACGTCTTTTGGTGCTTCAAGCTTGGCCGCTGCGCCAGCCAATTGGCCGTAGCTCAGGCTGCGCTTGCTCGCCGCATGGGTGACTTTGTTGAGCGAGGCTTTGCATTCGCTGGCGGGCACACCCCATTGTTGTGCTGCCGCGGCCACCAGCATCTCGCGTGCTGTGGCACCCGCTTTGCGCAGGTATTCCTGTGAGTTGCGAATGGTGCGACTGCCCACGGAAGCCATGTCGCCGTATGCACGTTTGGTGCGCAGGTTTTCGTGGGCGGTGGCGTATTCGACGCGCACTTTTTTCCAGTCAGCATCCAGCTCTTCGGCAATGATCATGGGGGCCGACGTCATACTGCCTTGGCCCATTTCGGCGCGTGCGTAGCGGATGACGATGGTGTCGTTGGGCTCGATTTCGACCCAGACGTTCAACTGTGGCGTCTCGGCGGCATGGGCGCTTTCTGGGACGAAGAAGCCCAAAGAAAGCCCCGCTGTGGCGCTGGTAGAGACTTTGAGGAAGTCGCGGCGGTCGATGCCTGTGTTCATGGTGGGCGTACTCATGCGCGGGTCCCTTTCTTGGCGGCGGCGTGGATGGCTGTGCGCATACGTGCGTAGGTTCCGCAGCGGCAGATGTTGCTCATGGCCGCGTCGATGTCCTCGTCGGTGGGCTTGGGTTTTTTCTTCAGCAGGGCGACGGCAGCAAGAATTTGACCGCCTTGACAGTAACCACACTGGGGGACTTGATGGTCAATCCACGCTTGTTGGATGGCGTGCAGTCGGTCCTTGTCTGCAAGACCTTCGATGGTGATCACTTTTTGTCCAGCAGCCGCAGACACGGGATAAGAGCATGAGCGCACAGGCTCGCCGTTGAGCAACACGGTGCAAGCGCCGCATTGCGCAACACCACAACCAAATTTAGGACCTTTGATGTTGAGCTCATCGCGTAAGGCCCATAACAATGGCATTTCGGGCTCAGTGTCGAGGGTGTGATTTTTTCCGTTGACGGTCAGTTTCATGTGCCAAGCTTTCAAGTGATTGAACCAGTGCCAGCACTATGGCTTCAATGCCGATGTTGCGCAATCGGGAAACACTGGAGAAGAGACAGAACAATGGGTGAGTGAGTCCCTTAAGCGACTTTAAAACTCGAATCCGCCTTGCTGACGGACAGGCTCAGTGGCTGGGCCTGCCAAGAGCTCAGCCAGCAGTTGTGCATGCTGTGGATTTTGTGACTGTGAGCAAACGCCTAGCGTGTAGTCGGTGCTCAGTTCAAACTCCTGCGGCAGTACGTCCACCAAGTCCACACCTGGGGTGTAGTTGATTTCGGTCACTTGTGTGGACCCTATCAGATGATCTTCATTGCTTTTGGCCATTTCACCCATGGCTGTGGCGCCGTTGGGGAACACCCGAAATTTGCTGCGCAAACTTTCATCAAGTCCAAGTGCTTTGAGCACGCTCATGAAATGAATGCCCGCAGTGGCTTTGTCGGGGTCTGGAAAGTAAATGCCTTGTGCTGCGCTCATCGCTGCGTGCAGTTCGTCACGCGTTTTGACGCTGGGGTGTGGGGTGCCGCTGCGCACAGCAACGCCTGTTTTCACACGACCCAATGAACGCGCGCTGCCTGCCACCACATGGCCCGAGGCGATGAGTTGCTCAATCAATGGTTTGGTGAGGATGATCACATCACATGGCGCACCCCCGATAAGTTGGTCACGCATTTGGCCCACAGCACTGAAGGTACCGTGAATCGATGTGCCAGTGATTTTTTCAAATTCAGCCTGAACGGCTTTGACCACGGCTGCGGCTGCGCCGCCACTCAATACATGCATGGTGTTCTCTTTCTTGTGAGGTTTAAGAATGGGTCGATGGGGTTTCGGCCTCGATGGTTTTCAGTAAATTCTCGGGCGTGAAAGGCATGGCACGCATGCGCACGCCGATGGCATCAAAAATGGCATTGGCAATGGCGGCACACGTTGGACCCGAGCTGCATTCGCCGGCACCCAATGAAGGCTCGTCGGGTTGCTGCATCAGGGCCACGTCAACGACGGGCATGTCACTGAATTTCAAAATGGGGTAGCTTTCCCAATCACGCGATGCCACACCTTGCGCACCGAGTTGCGCCGACTCGCACAAGGCCCAGCTGGCGGCCTGCAAAGCACCGCCTTCGATTTGGTTGGCTGCACCGTCTGCATCCACGACATGGCCCAAGTCAACAGCTGTCCACAGTTTGTGCAGCTTGACTTTTTCTTCCACCACCAACTCCACCACCACGGCGCAATACGCACCTGTGTTTTTGTAGCGCGCATAGGCCAAGCCGCGTCCCCAGCCCTCGGGTTTGTTGGCGGGTCTGGGCGTAGTCCAGCCAGCCATGTCCGCTACTCTTTGCAGCACAGCCATAGCACGCGCTTGTCCTGTGCTGCGCAGGTGCGCCAGACGAAAGGCCAGGGGGTCTTGTGCGCAACGCAAAGCCAATTCGTCCATGACCGACTCAGCGGCGAACACATTGGTGGGGGCGCCCAAGGCCCGCATGGCGGACACACGAAAAGGCATGTTCAACACGCGGTGATTGATGACTTTGACCGATGCCACGTCATAAGGCGGCTGTGCATTGCGCTCAGAGCCACCACCCACAGTCATGGCGGCGTTGACCGCCATCGTCACCGGATGTGGTTGTGCGGTTTGCCAGGTCCCCAATAAGGCGGGTGTTTTGCCACGACCTGGGCGTGTGCCGTGGCCTTGGCTCCAAACGGTTTGAGTCCATTCGGCGATGTGGCCCTCGGCATTCAAGCCGGCTTGAATTTCTACCGCCATGGCTGGTGCCAAAGGCGCATGGGCCAACTCGGCTTGGCGCGTCCATTGCACGCGCACAGGACGACCGGGTACCCATTGGGCGAGCCATGCGGCATCAAAAGCCACATCGTCTGCGCCGTTGTGGCCGTAGCAGCCTGCACCTTCAACGTGTGACACCTGCACCTGCGCTGGTGACATGTCAAATGCCAAAGCGATGTCACGGCGCAAGTTGTAAATGCCTTGGCTGTGGCTCCACACTTCTAGTTGCTGCGCATCATCCGTCCATTGCGCCAAGGCACAACACAAACCAATCGAGGCATGTTGCAAATAGGGGCGATGAAATTCAGCACGTATGTGGTGCAACTCGTCTGTTGGCGCGTTGTCCGTGGTGTCAGCCACCACGGTGGTGTCTAAGGTTTGAGCTTTGAGCCAATTGGGTAAATCCTGGGCGTCAGGTACTTCTGAATGGCAACGCCAGAATTTGCCTTGCGCCACACCGTCTTCGATGTGCCGCACAATTTTTAACAAAGCGTATTCGGTCTCTGTCAACACACCCAACAGCACACCGTTTTGATGCACGCACAGCACACCACTTTGCGCTTGCACATGATGGACCAAGGCTTGCATCTCGTGCGCGATGACTTCGGCGGTAAGCGTGCCCGGCCTGAACACCATGCCGTGGCACATGTCCGGTAACACGCGGTCGTGAATGTACTCAAACTCACCAAACACCTTGCTGGCTACGTCGGGACGAAGCGCGCTTGGTTTTGTTGGCGATGCATCCATGTCTTGCGACGCATGTATTGACTGCACATGCATGGTGTCAATGGCGCTTTGCCACATCTCAGCAGACGTCAGTTCGGCATAGCTGGCGTGTCGTGTTTTGTTTTCTACATGTGTTGGCAGTGAGAACTCGCCATTCGCACAACGCACAGTCGCCACGTCGACACCGCAACGCTGTGCCATGGCTAAGCGGCACATTTCTCGCCAATGTGCGGCGGCGCATCGCAACGCTGCGCCCGAGTGTTGCACCGACAAGCTGCCAGACGTCACCGCTTCATCGGGGCTGGTGTGTGTGCTGGCTGGCACCATGGCAATGCTGGCGGGCGAGAGCCGCAACTCTTGCGCCACGATCAACCGCAGTGCGTGTGAAATGCCTTGCCCCAAATCGACCTTGCCAGAGAACGCCTGCACCTGACCCGCGACATTTAAGCCCAGCCACTGGCGCAGAAACGGATGTGCTTTGAGCGATTCCGACATCACGCCGTCGCAGACTGGGTGGCTGCTTTTTCGATGGCCCGTATCACACGGTTGTGTGCGCCGCAGCGGCACAAATGGGCATCAAGTACTTGCACAATCTCTTGCCGTGTCAGGTGTGCTTGGCGTTGCAGCAAAGCCGCAGCTGACATCAAGATGCCGCTGGTGCAAAAACCGCATTGCATGGCTTGTTCTTCGATGAAGGCGGTTTGCAGAGCGTGAGGTGCCTCGCGAGTGCCGAGGCCTTCTACCGTGGTGATGTGTTTGCCTTGCACCGACCACAGCGGGGTTTCGCAGGCTGCCACGGCATGCCCCTCCACAATCACACGGCAAGCACCACATGCGCCTTGGCCGCAACCCATGCGGGTGGCTTTGAGGTGCAGCGTGTTGCGCAATACATCCAGCAGGCTTTGCCCGCTGTCGCCTTGCACCGACACCTCGTGTCCGTTGACGTGAAACGCCACCAAGGTCTGACTCATGGATCAGTCCGCTTTAGCGCCAGACACTTTGACGATGTTGGCCCACTTGGCAATGTCTGCATTGAGGTAATGATCAAACTCGGCCACTGTCATCGACATGGGCACAGCGCCTTGTTTGGCCCAAGCGGTTTTCACTTCGGGGTTGTTCACAATTTTGCGAATCTCAGCGTTGAGTTTGTTCACGATGTCACCCGGTGTGCCTTTGGGGGCCATGAAGCCCAGCCAAATGGTGGCTTCGTATTTGGGCACTGTTTCTGCCACGGTGGGTACATCGGGCAAGTTGGCAGAGCGTGACAGTCCTGTGGCACCGAGCATGCGCACTTGGCCGTTGCGTGCAAATTCGGCCATGGTGGTTTCGGCATCAAACATCACATCCACTTGGCCGCCTACGATGTCGGTGCGTGCGCCCGAGCTGCCTTTGTAGGGCACATGCGTCATGTCGATGCCCGCCATGTATTTGAACAACTCACCCGCCATGTGATAGGGCGTGCCGTTGCCCGACGATGCAAAGTTGAGCTTGCCTGGTTTGGATTTGGCCAAGGCTACCAATTCACTGACGTTCTTGACCGGCACGGAAGGATGTACCACCAACAGCAAGTTGGAGTAGTTCACGGGGGCGATGCCCACAAAGTCTTTCATCAGCGCAAAAGGCTTTTTGGGGATGAGTGACTCATTCACCGTTTGGGTGTTGGACATCATCAACAAGGTGTAGCCATCTGCAGGCGACTTGGCTGCAAAGTCAGTGCCGATGATGGAGCCTGCGCCTGGTTTGTTGTCAATCACAAAAGGTTGCTTAAGCTCATCGGTCAAGCGCTGCGCCATGAAACGGGCGTAATTGTCGGCAGGGCCACCAGCTGCAAAAGGCACCACGATTTTGACGGGGCGGTTGGGGTAGCTTTGCGCATTTTGCGCGTGCGCGAGGCCAGAGGCCATTGCCAAACCAAGTGCCATGAGTTTGAAAGTGCGTGAAATTTTTACCATGAGTTGTCTCCGTTGTGTGAACGTTTATGTGGTTTGCTGATCTCTGCGTATCAGTCAACTTTGCCAATGCGAGCCACGAGAGCACTCATTTCTTTGGCATCAGTTTGTACGAAGCGTTCAAAGTCGGGTGCGTCTTGGTACATGAAGGAAGTGCCAGAAGCAGTCAATGCGCCAACTGCGCGAGCATCTTGCGCAGCAAACTTAGCGGCTTGGCGCAAACTGTCCACCACAGCGGCAGGTGTATCGGTCGGGACAAACATGCCAGACCATTGCGAGTACTGAATCGGTACGCCCAATTCTTTGAAGCTCGGCACATCGGGCATGCTGGCTAATCGGCCTTCGCCCCAATGCGCCAAGGCACGTAGGCGACCTGATGCAATTTGTTGTTTCACACTGGCGGGTCCGGTGGACACAGCATCAATTTGTCCGCTGAGCAAGGACATGACTGCGGGTGCTGCACCGGTGTAGGGGACGTGCAACATGAATGTATTGGTAGCTACTTTGAGCTGCTCCATCGGCACATGCATGGTGCCGTAGTTGCCAGATGAACCAAACGAAATTTTTCCTGGATTGGCTTTGGCGTAGGCCATGAACTCTGCATAGGTTTTCCATGGACTGTCCGCGCGCACCACCAGCACCGTGGGGTCGGCGGTGAAACGGGCAATGGGCTTGAGCTGGTTCACCAGATACATGGGTGCGCGCTGCAAAATTTTGTCTGCCTCAGGCAGGACCACCAAAGAAGACAGCGACATGAGCACGGTGTAACCATCGCCCTTGGACTTGGCCACTTGTGCCATGCCAATGCCACCGCCTGCACCACCTTTGTTTTCCACCACGATGGGTTGCTTCAAGTAGCGCGACATGGCCTCGGCCACTGGGCGACCGACCGTGTCCGCCACGCCGCCCGGCGGGAAAGGCACCACCATGGTGATGGGCTTGGTGGGGTAGGTCTGTGCCGTTGCCGTGAGGCTGATGAATGCAGTCGGGATAGCGACAGCCAAGCTCAGTGCACTTTGCATCCATTGACGTCGTTTCATGTCTTGTCTCCTTCGGTTTTTGCCAGCAGGTCAGGCGAATGCTTGCCTGCTTTTTAGTTTTAAACGAAACGGTTTTCGATGCTGCCCACGCCGTCAATTTCGACGCGGATCACATCGCCTTTGGCGATGTAGCGGGGTGGGGTCAAGCCCATGCCCACACCGGCGGGCGTGCCCGTGGCGATGATGTCACCGGGGTAGAGCGTGATGCCGCGTGAGATGGTTTCGATCAGTGTGGGGATGTCGAAAATCATGTTTTCGGTGGGGCCATCTTGGCGCAATTCACCGTTGACCCAGCAACGCACGCGGGTGTTACGGCCATCCACCTCGTCAGCCGTCACGAGCCAAGGGCCCATGGGGCAGAACGTGTCAAACGATTTACCCATGTCCCACTGTTGGTGTCGCATTTGCACATCGCGTGCGGTCACGTCGTTGACCACGGTGTAGCCAAACACATGGCTCATGGCATCGGCTTGGGCGATGTTCTTGCCGCCTTTGCCAATCACCACAGCCAATTCAGCTTCGTAGTCGATTTGGTCGGAAACGGCCGCACCTGGCAAATGCACATCGGCTGTTGGGCCCACCACGCACTCGGGCACTTTGGTGAACACGATGGGCCACGCCTTGGTGTCGGTGTTGCTGTCTTTGAAAACAGAGGCTTGCAGCTCTTTGGCATGCGCATGGTAGTTGCGGCCCACGCACCAAACGTTGCGGCGAGGAACAGGCAAGGGTGCTTCGAGATGGACATGCGTGATGTCGTGTGGTGTGCCTGCTAGCTCCGGCAAGGGGTGACCAGCCACCATGGCTTCAATGATGGGCTGAGCGCCGTGATGGGCTTGGTCTTCGGTGAGGGCAAAGGCTGTGACGTGTTTGCCGTCGGCAGAAACTTGGCCAACATGGCGCTGTCCGTTCAGCATGAAAGTAGCAATGCGCAAAATGTTCTCCTGAGATGAATGATTGGTTTGTCTTAGACCAATTCAATTCATCATAAGTAGGATGTGCTTTGCGGGAAGACACACACGAGACAACAGCGGCCTTGGTTTAAAGGCCTAAATGTCTAGCGCTTCCCAAACCCGATACGCCGCATACGCATCGTTGGCCGCATACACCAGCTGAGATTCGCTCAGGTGAGGGTTCGCCCAGTTGCTGGTTGCCGCTTTTTTAGACTTTTGAAAACGCTGGTTGAACAGCACAGCCACCGCGCCTTTGACGCCCATTTCTTTGCGGTAGCCCTGCGCTTTGAAAATGGTGTTGAGCTCTAGCACGTCCGCCGGCTCTACGCCGAATTTTTGAAGAATGCGTTTGCGGTCATCGCCCAAACCAAAGCCAGCTTTGGCAATGCCTTGTCGTGCCAGTAAGTCGGCCGCCACAGCGCGGCACTCGGGGTCATGCAGCTGAAACACCCAAGCGCGTTCACGCGTGGAGAGTTGCAGCACATGCGGGCCGTCTGATGCTTCGCCGACGCGGAAGGTGGGTTTTGACTCGGTGTCAAAGCCCCAGGCGCGTGAGGCGATCAATGCATCGTGGGCCAAGCCAGCTTGTTTCGGGGT
>CANCGU010000097.1 GCA_947377705.1 Comamonadaceae bacterium | reverse complement strand
AAGCGGCGCGCCAAAGACATCCAGAGCGACATGCGATCGTCCAGCGTTTGTAGGCGTGCAGGGTCTAGCTCGGTGCGTCCCAAATAAGTATTGAGCGAGTGCGCCACATCCGCCGCTTGCGCGAGGCTAGAGGCCATCACATCCACCAGGGAGCTAAATTCGGGCTCTACATCCGTTTGGCTTTGCAAGACGTCTTGCGCTTTTGACAAGAGGCGTAGCGCGCCCCGGTCGTCGTCTTCTAACGCGTCGATGGCGTTTTGTGCCGCGTCCATCAACGCTTGCGCATTGGACAGACGTGTGTGTTGGCTGTTGAGTTCGTCCCACTCGTCCAAGGCAGGACTGAGTTTGTCAACTTCCGTGATTTGCCACAGCAATCGCTCGCGCTCTTCTTGCAGCGTGGTTTGCGCGTTGCGTGCATCCTGCAGGGTTTGCATCGCTTGGCGCCAGTGAGCCCATGCCTGAGTCAGGCTTTGCAGCGTGACGCCTGCATAAGCGTCGAGCAACCCGCGCACGGCATCGGGGCGAGTTAAGCTTTGCCAAGCATGTTGACCGTGGATATCGAGCACCCGATCTCCCAACGCACGCAGTTGGGTCGCGGTGGCGAGGCTGCCGTTGATCCACGCACGGCTTTTACCTTGGGCGTCAATCGTGCGTCTGAGCAGCAGTTGATCATCGGTGGCAAGGTTGGGAAAACCTTCCGCGTCCAGCCATTGCAAAATTTCAGGTGTGGTGTCGAATTCGACGCTGATTTCTGCCCGTGCCGCGCCTTCACGCACCACCGAGCTTTCTGCGCGTGCGCCCAGCACCAATTGCAAGGCGTCAATCAGTATCGATTTGCCAGCACCGGTTTCGCCGGTGAGCGCGGAAAAGCCACTCGATAAATCGAGGTCCAGTTCGCGCACGATCACAAAATCGCGCAAAACGATGTGCTGCAAACTCATGCCACACCCTCATTCCAGTGCAGTTTTTGACGCAGTGTGTCGTAATAGCTCCAGCCGCGTGGGTGCAAAAAGGTGGCGTGGTAGTTGGAACGTTTGACGGTGATCCGGTCGCCAATCAGCAGCGATGCCAGTGATTGCATGTCAAAGTTGGCACTGGCGTCTCGGCCTGCCACCAAATCAATCGTGACCTCGCCGGTGTCGGCCAGCACGATGGGGCGATTCGACAACGTGTGCGGCGCAATCGGTGCCATGACCCAGGCAGGCAACGAGGGGTGCAACAAAGGCCCGCCCACGGACAGCGAGTAAGCGGTAGAGCCGGTCGGTGTCGCGATGATCACACCATCAGCACGTTGGTTGGCCACAAAACGGCCATCGATCGCCACGCGCACTTCCAGCATGCCCGAAGTGGCCCCCCGGTTGACCACCACGTCGTTCAAGGCCAATGCGTTGAACACGCAATGCCCATCGCGCCAAACTTTGGCGCGCATCAAAGCGCGTCGGTCGGCTTCGTAGGCACCGCCCAGCATGGCGGTGAGTGTGTTTTGGACTTCGTTCAGAGGGATGTCGGTGATGAAGCCCAAGCGGCCTTGGTTGATGCCAATCAGCGGTACATCGTGTGGTGCCAGTTGGCGGGCATAGCCCAACATGGTGCCATCGCCGCCCAGCACAATGGCCAAGTCGCAGGAGGCACCAATCTCTTCGATGGTCATGACGGTGTAGCCACTCAGGCCAGAGCCGGCGGCTGTGTCATGCTCTAGGATGACTTCGCAGCCCAGTGTGTGCAAAAACTGAGCAATGCTCTCGAGGGTTTTGCGAGACGATGGGTTAGCGCTTGAACCTGAGTTCAAGTGGTATTTCCCAAGCAAAGCAATCTGACGAAACTTTGATTTCATAAGCAAATTACATCACTAAAATTCGACAACAGGATGACCATGCTAGACGATCGCGCCAAGTTGTTACTCAAAGCGCTGGTAGAGCGCTACATTGCTGACGGGCAACCCGTCGGTTCGCGCACGCTGTCGCGTGCCACAGGCATTGAACTGTCACCCGCGACGATACGCAATGTGATGTCCGACTTGGAAGGTTTGGGGCTTATTGCTAGTCCGCATACCTCTGCAGGTCGCATTCCCACGGCGCGTGGGTACCGTTTGTTTGTGGATACCATGTTGACGGCTGATCGCGGCAACATGCAAACGCCGACCTTAGCCCCAGACCAGCCCCAAAAAGTGATTGCCAATGCGGCGCATTTGCTGTCAGACCTGTCGCACTTTGTGGGTGTGGTGATTGCCCCCAAGCGCAGCTCAGTCTTTCGCCACATTGAGTTTTTGCGCCTGTCTGATCGGCGTTTGTTGGTCATCATCGTGTCGCCCGAGGGGGATGTACAAAACCGCGTGCTTTTTACAGAGACCGAATACACGGCGTCCCAATTGGTTGAGGCTTCTAATTACTTGAACCATCATTTCGCGGGGATGGCCATTGAGCAGGTGCGCGAGAAGCTGCTTGCGGAGGTCGAGTCTCTGCGCGGCGAAATTGCGACTTTGATGCAAGCGGCGGTGCAAGTGAGTACCGAGGCTTTGACCCAAGCACAAGACGACGTGGTGATTAGCGGAGAGCGAAATTTACTCTCCGTCAGCGATTTCTCCAGCGATATGGGCAATCTGCGGCGAGCCTTTGATTTATTTGAACAAAAGGCGCAGCTGGTGCGGTTGCTGGATATTTCCGCGCAAGCAGAAGGTGTGCGTATTTACATTGGCGGTGAGAGCCAGATCGTTCCGATGGAGGAGCTGTCGGTGGTCAGTGCGCCTTACGAGGTGGATGGCCATGTGGTCGGCACACTGGGCGTGATTGGCCCTACACGCATGGCCTATGACCGGATGATTCAAATTGTGGACATCACCTCTAAGCTGGTGAGCAATGCCCTGAGTCACAAATAAGCGCCTCAAACTTTTGGTCGACGGATGCTAAATAAGTCGTCGCAGGTTATGAGTGCTGCAATTCTTGTAAAGCGAACGAGGCCAAACTGCGCAAAAAAATCCAGAATAAACCAGCCGGTAATGTCACAACAGCCGCTGCAAGTCCAAGCGCACGGAGAGAAATTTCATGCGCGTGATGATCGTTTGCTAGCCTCTACAATCCTCTTCTTCGGTTGGGACGTTAGCTCAGTTGGTTAGAGCAGAGGACTCATAAACAATTTTAGAACTTAGGTTCTAAATAAATCCTCAATAAAATCAACAGGTTACAGCTCCTAAATTGTCAAAATTTGCTTCCACACCGCTTCCACACTCTGTTGAAAATTTAAGCAGCGTTTTGGGGGTCTAAAAGGTGCAAAGTACAATCAGTTTTTCGGGCCTATAGCTCAGTTGGTTAGAGCAGAGGACTCATATTTTTCAAATGTGCCTTACGCGTGGAAACTGTGTAAGGGATGGTGTCAAAGTCGGAGAAAGCTAAGTGCAGCAATGCATATGCCAACGCCGAGCCAAGCTTGGTGAGCAATCACCTTGAAGGTGTAGAGACTTGACGGCACCCACCTACGGCGCAAGCTATGGTGAAGGCAAAGTCCAGGGAGTAGTGAAAACTGCACAAACCGGAATCCTTTGGTCCCAGGTTCAAGTCCTGGTGGGCCCACCAACAAATGGAAAAGCCACTGATTTCGGTCAGTGGCTTTTTTCATTCTCAAATTTATTTAATCAAAGTTGTATTGCGCATTAACTTATCCATCAGCAGCGTAAAAAGATCTTTTGATTGGCAAGGTTTTGGGACATGGTGCAGCGGCATTCCAAGTTCATTGCATTTAGCAGCACTCATTTCCATCAATGAGTAAATCAAAGTCAGTGTTTCCAAATCAGCATCTTTTACAGAGCCATTAGAAATTAAAGTGATCCATCCGCCAGAATAGACTTCCAGTGAGAAATCTTCTAAAGCAACATCATGGCGTGAAATCCAAAATGAACGAACATCATCACCCACTTTGTTTGCAATACTTTCCATACTTGTCCAAAGATTGTTCGATTTCATTTGAGCACGCTCTTCCGAATACCACCATTTTTTGAAACGTGTATCGGTTGATTCGAAACCAAATCTATAAAAATTTCCGGTGTACTGACCAACTCGGTCGAGATTCACATACATTGATTTTTGAACTGCATGCAAAAGTAAGTCAGTCTCTGGAAGACCGTTGATTAGTGGCAAGGCCGTCTTAGGGTAAATATCTTTCTCTGTGAGCCAAACATTGTCAGTCTCTTTCTTGCCTCCAGAGATGCAACGTTTAGTCTCGGTGGCGATAAAGCCGTCTGTAAAAATGCTGTTTAAGCAGTAGCCCTTGGTGTAGTGATAAATTTTCATGATCATCCTTAAAATAAGTCAAAAAAGCAATTTAAGATTTCGTTAATCTCAGGCTATATTTTTATTTTTTGGAAGAAAAATATCTATTCCTAAGTAATTTATGTGAATTATTTGTTAAGAAATATTGAGCAGAAAAAGTAACACACATATAGTAAGAATCAGACAAACCAGTGCTACCACACATCTGATCGAAGTTAGCCCGTAGGGCATTCCTTTTATCTAGCCTAGCTACTTGAATTAACTGCGCACTTAACTCCTAATCTGAAACTTTCTAGTTTTTTCGGGTCCAAAGGAGGTCTGCTATGGAAAAGTCTCGGGTTGAGTTGTTTGAGCTAGTTTGGGCCAAGCCCATGACCCATTTAGCCAAGGAGTTAGGGCTTAGTGATGTGGGACTGCGAAAGATCTGCGTTAAGTTCGGGATTCCACTGCCTCAAAGAGGCTACTGGGCTAGGCTTCAGGTGGGGAAGCAAGATCCACGGCCAGAACTACCCTTTGAAAACAACAATCCACAAATACGACTGCCAGATGAAGCGACTGCAGCTACCCGTGAGCAGTTGAGTTTGATGCGGAAACTGGCCAAGCAGGCTGAACAGGAAGTTGAACCTGTACTTAGAGAGCCTCAGCAGTTCAAGGACACCAGATGCATACGTACATACCAAGCCATTTTGGAGCGCATCAAAGAGCTTGAGCAGCGAACCGGGCAAAGCTACTCAGACTATCAATCCGGAAGAAGATCGTTTCCGCCGAAGAGGGCATTTGACTTGGCCTTCTTTTTTTCTCGTGAAGATCAAATTCCGATATCGGCCACCATAGACAACGCACTCAGAGCAGTAGCCATTGCAGACGTAGTGATTGAACGGTTGGCTGCTCGAGCAATCAACGTCGAGCTTAGGGCAGTCCGTGACTCGCGTGTCTGCGAAATGCGAGCTGTGAAAGGTGATGAGTACTATGAATTCCGGTTCTGGGAGCCCTCAACTAAAGCGGCTCGATCCAAGGCGCTTACTGATTTGGAAAAATTGGTCAGTGACTATTCATCTGGATACGACACCATAATGCTTCCCCGTCATATCTTGACCGTTGAGTTTGATAGTCGTTACAACAGAAGCTCGATTCAAGACAAAGTCGCAGTCAAGCTGGAGCAGCAGGTCGAAAGAATCGTCCAAAGGATTGAAGCCAAATTGGAGCAGCAGGCTGCAGATCATCTACGTCGTAAGGAATGGCATCGTGACTATGAGCGCAAAAAGGCGATACGGTTGCATAACGAACGCGTCTTAGAAGATCGTGCACAGCAACTTGAACGAGCTATCAACGAAAGTTTGAACTTCGAAAAATCCCAGCAGCTAAAGCAATACCTCAAACAGTTGAGCCTTGCTATCGACAAGCTCCCTGCGGAAGAGAAGGTGTTCGGAATTGCTTGGCTGCGAATGGTCCGTGAGCAAAGGAAGGGATTGAATCCGATTGCTGAACGTTTGGAGTCATTTCGAATCCTGGCTTCAGACCAAGCAGAATGGTCTGAGCAGTACTGGGGCTTGGACTTTATTCATGAAGATTCAGATACCGATTTCGATGCTTCTTTTGAAGAAGAGCGATTGACTTTTGGTTGGTAAAACCTTAACAAATAAATATATGAATAAGTTGAATATTTAATAAATATCGTGATTTCAGCAAAATAAAGCAACTAAAAAATTGATCGTTTTCTCAGTGCTAGTCAACCAAAAACAGTAGAAGTTTTCCAGATTGGACGGACTTGCTAGATTGGTTGACTGTGCTGGCGATCAGAAAATAAATTGCTGTTATGCCAGAAAAATTAGAAAGTACTTTTCAGTTATTGCCCAAGAAGTTGATCGTGTACAAACGTGCGCACAGCGCTGCTTGGCAGTGCCGATACAAGATTGGCAATCGTTGGTTTGCTGCCTCTACAAAGGAGTCTGATCTCTATGTTGCAAAAGAACGTGCTCAACGTCTGATGATTGAAGCAGAAGTAAGGAGTGCTGCTGACATTCCTGTGGTGACCAAAAAGTTCAGAGATGTGGCCAAGCTAACGCTACAGACTATGGACACAGAGGAGTCTAGAGGAAAGGTGCCAGTTTCATACAGAGACTATCGACGCATCATCAATGACTACATCCTTGAATTCTTTGGCAACATGAGTATCAGCAGTATTGATGTTGCTGCTATGGACAATTACCGTGCGTGGTTAGGCGAGAAGTTGGGGCGGCCTCCAGCCTATAGCAGCATGCGTACTCACAACGTATGTCTGAACAAGATCTTTGAGGAGGCTGTTAGTCGGCGCTTCATCAAGTCATCAGAAGTTCCCAAGCTAGAGACCAAGGGGCGTAAATCCGACAAGTTCCCAACATTTGAGGTTGAGGAGATCAATGCAATCATGGCTAACTTTCCAGCTTGGATTGCTAGAGGTACTTCTGAAGCAAAGCGTCAACAGCGTCAAATGCTGTTCGACTATGTGCGAATCTTGATGGATACAGGTGCTCGTCCTGGAAAAGAGCTTCTTGACCTGCAATGGAAGAAGATTAGAGTCAAGATTACAGATCGAGCTGAACCCAAGCGAGTGCTGGATCAAGATGGTCAAGTCCAATCCATAGCCTACGAAGAGGACGAGGAAGGCCTGCTGGACGAAATCTTTGCACGTGACTATTACGTTTTTATGAGCGTCTCAGGAAAAACCAAAGAACGTACTGCTAATGGTTTCGAGCAGACATTCAAGGTGCTGAATGAAATCGTTGGGCGTAACTACGCAGGTGAAAAAACCAGCGTTCGTAAATTGACTGAAAAGAACGATGAACGTTTTGTGTTCCGAACCAAGGATGGTCTTGGGCCCGGCAGCTTTAACCATGTTTTTGAAAGCTTCCTTGAGGAGCACAACCTGCTTATAGACCCGATTACAGGGCGCAAGCGCGTGTTTTATAGCTTGCGGAGTACCTATGCCACCACAGTGATGAATTACGACGCTGTGCCTATTCGGGATTTGTCCAAACAACTGGGCAATTCTGTTGGCATCATCCAGAAGCACTATGACAGGGCAACTGGTGAAGCCATTGTTGAAAACATCAAAGCGCCAAATGCTAAGAAGGCGCTGTTCGACACTTCAAAGATCAGGGATATCTACAAATCAAAGAAGGTTGGTTAGTTCTGCCAAACACCATAGCCCAACTGCTGCAACCTAATTGCCAGGTCAACTTCCATGTATTGGGCATCCCCATAGGGCATAGGGTTGAGCTTTTCGTAAATCTCGGGCATCAGTCTTATGCCGTACTTCATGGCGTACTTGTTTGATTTAATGCCCGCTTTATGCTGGTCAAAGCGTGTATCTGGGTCGTGGCCAGCCATGCCTACATAAACACAGGGCTTGCAAGTCAAGTATTCTGGATTGGGCTTTTGGAACTTGGCCTCGTATAGAACGACTTTGTCTAATTCGATTACATAGACGTTGTGGCGTTCCCGCATGAATTAGCTTTCTAAGCTACCTTAGCAATTGGATTGCAATCACCGCACATGAACATACTTTGATTAAGCAGGCGCTTGAAAGTGCCAAGGGCTCGTGATTTGTGAAGTCCGCACTTGTAGCAACTCATAGTAGCCATTGCGTTAGACCCTCCGAAAGGGGATCCGCCTTCTTTAGATTTGTAGCGCAGACCATCGCTATTGATCTTGGTTGTTTCATCTCTACTCATATTGATATTGTCGTTGGTCATCCCAGACGTAAAAAAAACCGCTCAAAAGCGGGCTAGTCTGAGCTCGACCTGATTAGTTCAAGTGATCTTTTTACGTCTTGCCTGATTGGAACTGAGTTACTTTAGCTGCTTTGATTTGATTGGCTTTTCCCTCAAATCTGTGAACAGTTTGCATAGCGAAGTCTGACGCTACCGCTCGAACTCATAGAGGTGTCCAGATTCTGGACGCTTGGGGTGCTCTGGATGTGTAGAGGTGACAAGAATATTGTCGGTGGATTTAAGGATTGATCGGCAAACACTAACAGTTAGGATTGTGATTCCTGTTGTCGTGGGTTCGAGCCCCATCAGCCACCCCATATAAATCAAGCACTTAGCCCGGTTCTCCGGGCTTTTTGCTTTCCTGTGTTAGATGCCTGTAGGCAATCTGTAGGCAACTTGCCTATACACAGCATCTCAGACCCTCTGCAAAAGAAGGTAGCAGGTAAGGCTGCAAGTTTCCGTTGACTTGATGCGAAAGTCCTTGCGGCAGACTCTCCAAAGAGGGTTGACGAAGGCGCAAGCGAAGATGCGTGATGCCACAAAGCCAATCGCTTGGCCGTAGCGGGCCTGCACACAACTTTCAGGCCACACCACGCGATAGCTTCATGTTACGTAGCTATTGCGGTACTCCGCATAGGTCACTGACCAGCGCTACAGACTCAACCGATACGAAAGCGGTGATGGCGGGTGCGCTGCACCGTTCAGCAGGTAGCGTGTCCGGTACGACCGCGCTGGCGGCAACAGTTCTCGCTTGGGACTACCGGGCTGAATACACGCCTTCGCAGAAAACCTTCACCATTGATAGCAAAGCCACGGGGATTTCCCAGGCAGTTTGCACACGCGCGCGAAGCGTATGGAAAATGTATCGCACCGCTCACGCTCACAAGCTGTTATGTTTTGTTATGGTTGCCGTACATCATGGCTGCATCTGGAAGTCTGTCAACCAACTTCTCAACTTCGGCAACCAGCTTGGATGGCTTCATATTCAACGCTTTCGAAAGTTTAAAAAGCGTGGTCATGGTCGGTTGATTCTGTCCAGTCTCAATCAGGCTGATGAAGTTGCGCTGAACACCGGACTCCAATCCCAACTGCTCCTGACTGAGGCCGGAGGCTAACCTCTGCTTTCGCAGTACTGCGCCAAAGGCCACATTCGGTGAAGTTGAAGAGGTTCCCTGCATATAGGGAGACTCTCGTTTTTTTTGT
>CANCGU010000096.1 GCA_947377705.1 Comamonadaceae bacterium | reverse complement strand
CATGTGATTTACAAAGAAACCAGCATGCTCTACACAGGCGTGGCCAATCGCGAACTGTCATTTGCTTTGGGCTCGAACGCCACAGCCGGCGCTATGTACCGCGCAGGCAAGTTGCAATATTTGGCCGTAGCTGCACCCAAACGCGTGAGTGCATTTCCCAATGTGCCCACCATGGGTGAGTCGGGTGGGCCTGCAGGGTTTGAAGTGAGTGGCTGGACCACCATCGCTGCGCCACGCGGATTGCCCAAAGTGGTGACCGACAAAATTCAACGCGATATCGAAAAAGCCTTGGCTGAACCTGATGTGCGCGAAAAGTTTGTCTCATTTGCGTACGAACCTTTCACATTGACCCGCGAGCAGTTGAACGCCTACATCCAGGCCGAATCCACCCGCTTTGGCGGCATCATCAAAAAAGCGCAAGTGTCTTTGGACTGATGCTCAACAAGGACTCATGACATGCACACGTTGATTCGCCGCGTTCCTTTTTATGGCTGGTTGCTTGCTGCATGTTTGGCGCTCAGTTCATGTGCTGACGTTCCGCAGGATGCCAATCGTGTACTGGTCACGCCGACAGCGGCTTCGCCTTTGGTTCAGCAAACCTTGGCCCCGCAAGGCGTTTTACGGGTAGGCGTTTACTTGGGAAGTCCCACGTCATGGCTTCGAGATGCCAAAACAGGTGAGTCATCAGGCGTCGCATTTGAGTTGGGTCACCTGCTGGCAAAGCAATTGGCAGTGCCTGTGGAGATCGTTCAATACCCACGCGTTGCCGAAGTGATTGAGGCTTTGAAAAAAGGCCAAGTGGACATGACCTTTACGAACGCCACAGCTGCGCGTGCCAAAGAGGTTGATTTCACTCCAGCATTGATTCAACTCGAATTAGGCATTCTTGTGCCCAAGCACAGCCCAATTCAACGCTTTGAAGACGCTGATCGGTCGGGCGTGCGTTTGGGCGTGAGCCAGGGGAGCTCATCGCAAGGCGTGCTCAGCCAGCGTTTGAAAAATGCCTCGATTGTTCCGGTCCCTTCTTTGGCGCAAGTGCAGCAGATGTTGAATGAGCGTCAATTGGACGCCTTCGCCACGAACAAAGGCATCTTGTTTGAGTTAGCCGAAAAAATGGGAAATGTTCAAGTGCTCTCCGACAAATGGGGTGTTGAAAATTTAGCCATCGCCATCCCCAAAGGGCGTGAGGCAGGGATGCCTTACTTGTTTGATTTTGCACAGCGCGCGCAGCAAACAGGCCAAGTCCAAAAAATGGCTCAGCGTGCGGGTTTGCGCGGCATGTTGCCCACCCATTAATTCAACAACGGAGCACCACATGAAATTTTTAATGCGAGTTATTCCATTTGTTTTTGCAGCACTCATCGCTGCGCCTGCTTTTGCTCAGACTTATCCCAATAAACCCATCAAGGTGGTGGTGGGCTATGCCGCTGGTGGGGCGGTGGACGTGGTGGCGCGGACCATTGGTCAAAGCCTTTCTAGCAGCATGGGGCAGCCTGTGGTTGTGGAGAACAAACCCGGTGCCGGCACCAACATCGCTGTCAAATCAGTGATCACGGCGGAGCCCGATGGCTACACCTTGATGATGGCCGCCAATGCGTTGGCCGCCAACATGTCGCTGTATCAACCGGCTCCCTTTGATGCCGAGCGTGATTTGGTCGCCGTGTCGCTCATTGGCCGTGTGCCTGTGGTCATTGCGGCTAACCCAAATGCGCCTTACACCAACATCAAACAGTTGATTGAAGCGGCAAAGGGTAAACCTAACAGCATTGCGTTTGGTACGCCCGGCAACGGTTCCACGCCACACATGGCGATTGAGTTGTTTGCGCGTGCTGCAGGTATTGATTTGCAACACATTCCCTACCGTGGCGGTTCACCTGCCATCACTGATGTGATCGGTGGTCAGTTGCCTTTGGTGGCGGTGAATGCACTTGAAGTGCTGCCGCACGTCAAGAGTGGCAAGCTCAAAGTGCTGGCTGTTCTCAGTCCCAACCGCAGTGCCATTTTCCCCGACGTGCCGACCATTGCCGAATCTGGTTTCCAAGGGTTCGAAGCCTCCGTGTGGTACGGCTTGGTCGCGCCAGTTGCCACGCCCAAACCCATCGTGAACAAACTGCATGACGAAGTTCAAAAAGCTTTGCAGACCAAGGAAGTGCGTGAGCGCATGAACGCCGTTGGTGGGGAGGTCGTGCCCGGCAGTGCCGACATGTTTACCAACCTGATTCGTTCCGAACGCCAGCGTTACGCCAAGTTGGTGCGCGAAGCCAATATACAACCCGATTGAAGACAAAGAGGAGCCCTATGGAATTTCAAAAAACCCCCGGCTGGATAGACTGGTACACCGTCCCCAGCAAACCCAAATTCAAATTGCCTGCGGGCGCAGTGGATGCCCACTGCCATGTGTTTGGCCCTGGCAACGAGTTTCCCTACGCACCAGAACGTAAGTACACGCCTTGCGACGCCTCGAAAGCGCAGCTCTATGCTTTGCGCGACCACCTCGGTTTTGCGCGCAATGTGGTGGTGCAAGCCACATGCCACGGCGCAGACAACCGTGCCATGGTGGATGCCTTGGTCAACTCCGGCGGTAAAGCGCGTGGCGTGGCCACTGTCAAACGCAGCGTGACCGATGAAGAAATTCAAGCCATGCATGATGCGGGGGTGCGCGGCGTACGCTTTAACTTTGTGAAGCGCTTGGTCGACTTCACACCCAAAGACGAATTGCTTGAAATTGCCAAACGCATTCAGCTCTGGGGCTGGCATGTGGTGATTTATTTTGAAGCGGTCGACTTGCCTGAGTTGTGGGATTTCTTCACAGCCTTGCCCACCAACGTAGTGGTGGACCACATGGGCCGTCCCGATGTGACCAAACCCGTGGATGGACCTGAGTTCGAGTTGTTTGTGAAGTTCATGCGCGAACACAACAACGTGTGGAGCAAGGTCACCTGCCCTGAACGATTGTCGGTCTCTGGCCCTAAGGCCTTGAATGGCGAACAAAACGCGTACCAAGATGTGATTCCCTTTGCCAAGCGCATCGTGGATGAGTTTCCCGACCGCGTGATCTGGGGCACCGATTGGCCGCACCCCAACCTCAAAGACCACATGCCCGATGACGGTTTGCTGGTTGACTTCATCCCGCACATCGCGACCACCGAAGAACAGCAACGCAAGTTGTTGGTAGACAACCCAATGCGCTTGTACTGGCCAGAGGAGACTTTTTAATGGCACTCGACAAACCTTATACAGACGTCCCCGGCACCATTATTTTTGATGCCGAACAATCGCGCAAAGGCTACTGGCTCAACCAGTTCTGCATGTCGCTCATGAAGGCCGAGAACCGCACACGCTTCAAAGCCAATGAGCGTGCTTACCTTGATGAGTGGGCCATGACCGAAGAACAAAAACAGGCCGTGTTAGCCCGCGATTTGAACTGGTGTATGCGTACGGGTGGCAACATTTACTTCCTCGCCAAAATCGGCGCGACCGATGGTTTGAGCTTTCAGCAAATGGCAGGCTCCATGACTGGCATGACCGAAGAGGAATACCGCCACATGATGTTGCACGGTGGTCGCTCGGTCGAAGGCAACCGCTACATCGGTGAAAACGGCGATGCCCAAGCTCAGAACCAGCCTCAAGGTGCAGCCGCTCAACAGGCCCGTGCCGCAGAAAAGAAAGCATAACCATGGCCAAAATTACCGCATCTGTTTACACCTCCCATGTGCCCGCCATTGGCGCGGCCTTGGACCTTGGCAAAACCCAAGAGGATTATTGGAAACCCGTTTTCGCTGGCTATGACTTCTCCAAGCAATGGATGAAGGACAACAAGCCAGATGTGATCTTCTTGGTCTACAACGACCACGCCACCGCCTTCAGCTCAGACATCATTCCGACCTTTGCCATTGGCACGGCCGCCGAGTACACGCCAGCCGACGAGGGCTATGGCGCACGTCCTGTGCCCGTGGTCAAAGGCCATCCTGAGTTGGCGTCGCACATCGCACAATCGGTGATTCAACAAGACTTCGACTTGACCATCGTCAACAAAATGGATGTGGACCACGGCTTGACCGTGCCACTGTCTTTGATGTGTGGCGAGCAAGACCCCGTCAAGGGTGCTTGGCCTTGCCCTGTCATTCCATTTGCTGTGAACGTGGTGCAGTACCCCGTGCCGACTGGTCAGCGTTGTTTTAACCTTGGTCAAGCCATTCGCAAAGCGATTGAGAGCTACGACGAAGACATCAACGTGCACATCTGGGGCACAGGCGGCATGAGCCACCAGTTGCAAGGCGCGCGTGCGGGTCTGATCAACCGCGAGTGGGACAACAACTGGCTCGATCTGATGATCAACGACCCTGTGGCCTGCGCCCAAGTGCCACACATCGACTACGTGCGCGAAGCCGGTAGCGAAGGCATTGAGTTGGTGATGTGGTTGATCGCACGCGGTGCCATGTCGGACATTCAAGACGGCAAGGCCACAGGCCCAGCCCCTAAATTGACGCACCGCTTCTACCATGTGCCGGCTTCAAACACTGCCGTGGGTCACGCGATCTTAGAAAATGCATAAGTAATCAAGAGGAAAACAAGATGAGCAAAACCATCAAAGTCGCCTTGGCTGGCGCAGGTGCCTTTGGCATCAAACACTTGGACGGCATCAAAAATATCGACGGCGTGGAAGTCGTGTCGTTGATCAGCCGTGATTTGGAAAAAACCAAAGAAGTCGCTGACAAATACGGCATCCAGCACATCACCACCGACTTGGCCGACAGTTTGGCACTGCCAGAAGTCGATGCCGTGATTTTGTGTACGCCTACACAAATGCACGCCGCACAGAGCTTGGCTTGCTTGAAAGCCGGTAAGCACGTACAAGTAGAAATTCCATTGGCCGATAGCTGGAAAGATGCGCAAGAGGTTGCGCGCGTCGCGAAAGAAAAGGGCTTGGTCGCGATGTGTGGTCACACCCGTCGTTTCAACCCTAGCCACCAATGGGTGCACAACAAAGTCAAAGCGGGCGAATTCAATATCCAACAAATGGATGTGCAAACTTACTTTTTCCGCCGCACCAATATGAACGCGCTGGGTCAAGCCCGTAGCTGGACCGACCACTTGCTATGGCACCACGCCGCGCACACCGTGGATTTGTTTGCTTATCAAGCGGGTAGCCCTATCGTCAAAGCCAACGCAGTGCAAGGTCCCATCCATCCCACTTTGGGCATCGCGATGGACATGAGTATTCAACTGCAAGCGGCTAACGGTGCGATTTGTACCTTGAGCTTGTCGTTCAACAACGACGGCCCCTTGGGTACTTACTTCCGCTACATCGGCGACACCGGCACTTACTTAGCCCGTTACGATGATTTGTACACCGGCAAGGAAGAGCAAATCGACGTGTCCAAAGTGGCTGTGTCCATGAACGGTATCGAGTTGCAAGACCGTGAGTTTTTTGCTGCCATCAAAGAAGGCCGCGAGCCAAACTCCAGTGTGGCGCAAGTGCTGCCTTGCTACAAGGTCTTGCACGACTTGGAGTTGCAACTCAACGCTTGAGTTTCTCGTCCAACAAAAAAAGGGAGCCATCTGGCTCCCTTTTTTTGTTGGTGCGTTGTTTATGTCGCGTTGAATGTTGACAACTGGCGTGCGCGTGCCACGGCATGTTTAGCAGCCAAGTAGCCAAACGTCACACCCGGCCCAATCGTGATGCCCGGTGCAGGGTATATGCCGCCCATGATGGAGTGCATATCGTTGCCCGCAGCGTAGAGGCCGTCAATCGCAATGCCTTGTGCATTGAGCACGCGTGCATCGCCATCGGTGACCAAACCTGTGGCGGCACCAATGTCGCCCGGGTAAAGGGCCACGGCATAAAAGGGGCCTTCGCGCAGAGCGCCCAAGCAGGGGTTGGGGCCATGCCATGTGGCGTCGCCGTTGGCGCGTTGGTAGTCGGTGGTGCCGCGTTGGAAATCTTCGTCAATGCCTTTCTCGGCCAACGCATTGAAGCGTTCGACCGTGGCTTTGAGTTTGTCTGCAGGCACGTTGAGCTGCTGTGCCAACTCGGCCAAGGTATTGCCTTGTTTCAAATAACCATCGGCCAAGAAGGGAGCCAAGCCTTGACCACCTGGGCGAACCATGCCGATGCCGTAGCGCTTCAAAGCGCCTGCATCACACACCAACCACGACGGCACGCTGGGCGTGATGGCGTGGTGCGCTTGCATGGCAATGCCAAACAAGTGGTAAGAAGTGGATTCGTTCACATAGCGTTGGCCTTGGCTGTCCACGGTGAGCATGCCTGGCTTGCCGCGGTCCATCACAAAGTGCGGAAAGACGGCAGTGCTGCCATCGGCGCGTTGGCGTGTGGACACCGGTGCCCAAAATGCGTGGCTCAAGCCACCAGTGCCGAGTTGGCCGCCGGCCAGCAGCGCCAAGTCTTGCGCTTTGCCGGTGTGGCCAGGACCTGCGGGGCACCAGGCTTCTTTGGCGCCTGGCAGCATGTCTGCGCGGCGTGTGGGGTGGCGGTTGAAACCACCGCTGGCCATGACCACGCCACCTTTGCTGCGCACCATGCGCTTGACCACGCTGCCATCGGGCAAGGTTTGTTGCAGGGCCACACCTTGAATGGCGTTGCCGTCTTGCAGCAGTTGTGTGACTTCGGTGTTCGTCACCAGCAAGCCTTGACGTTGGATATAGCTGTAGAACATGCGCGCAATCATGGCGTTACCCATGACCAAGCGTGTGCTGCGGGGGTGCCGCAGTTTGTCGAGGAAGTGACGCACGATGATGCGTACGCTGTAACTGAACGACTGCCACGTTTCTGTCAAACGCAGCAAATGGAAAATGTCGTCACGGTCCACCATCATGCCGCCAAGCACGGTGAACTCGGGGATGGGGTTGCGCACGAGCGGCAGGTTGGGGCCGAGTAATTTGCCATCGAAGGGCTGTGGCTCAATCGCACGGCCGCGCAGCACTGAGCCTTCGAGTTCAGACAAATAGTCAGGATGCAGCATGCGCACTTGGAATTGCAGCGCGCTGTGGGCTTCGAGTTTGGCGATGGCGTGTGGGCCGTTGTCGATGAATGCCTGGCGCAACTTGGCGTCTGAACGTTCACCCACAGCGAGGTTCAAAAACGTGGCCACGCGTTCGGGTGTGTCGTCGGGGTTGACTTCCAAGCCGCGCTTGGTGCCGGGCACCCAAGTGGTAGCTGCCGACAAAGCGGTGGTGCCACCCACATGGGCCATGCGTTCGACCAGCAACACGCGTGCGCCGTCAATGGCCGCATTGAGTGCGGCTGAGAAACCTGCCCCGCCAGAGCCGATGACCACCAAGTCCACGGTGTCGTGGTCCTTGAGTTGCGACAGATCGGTGTTAATGCGGTGACTGATTCGCTGAGGAGGGGAATTTAAGGCGTCGCTCATGGCTCAAATCTCCAACAAGAAATTAACCATCAGCTCGCGCACTTGCGCAAACATGTCGGCACCCGTCACCGTCTTGCAGCCTTTGGCGCGAGCCGCAGCAATCAAAGGCGTGATGGCGGGTGCGGTGATGACGCAGCCCACAAACATGTCGCTGTGAATCTTGCTGGTGTCAATCGGGGTGGGGTCGGTTTCTTTCATGCCGATGGGTGTGGCATTCACTGCCACATCAAAGCCTGTGGGGTCGGGGCTGCCTTGTATGACCTTGCCCAGTTTCAAGGTGTTGAGGCGGTCAATCAACGATTGACGGCGTTGGTCGTCGGGGTCGTGAATGGCCAACTCGCTCACGCCTGCCAGCACCAAGCTGTGTGCGATGGCTGAGCCTGCACCGCCTGCACCGACCAGCAGTGCGCGTTTATTCTTCAGCATGCAACCGTTCTTTTCCATCGCACGGACATAGCCCAAGCCATCGAACATGTCGCCGTGCCAATGGCCTTGTGCGTTGCGGCGCACGGTGTTTACTGTGCCTAGAAAAGCGGCGCGCTCTGACAGCGTGTCACAAAACGCAGTGCAGGCAAATTTGTGTGGCACCGTGACGATCAAGCCGTCGATGTTGCGTGCGCGTTGGGTGCCAGCCCACCAGTCGGACAAGTCAGCGGGGGTGACGTGGGCGGGGACGCAGATGGCGTCGCGGCCATGTGATTCAAAAGCTTGGGTCACGCCAAAAGGCGATTTCACTTGGGCAATGGGGTCGCCCACAATGACGTGAACTCGTGTGGCGCCGCTGAAATTTTCAAGCATGGTGATTCAAAGTGAAGTGGATGAATGTGGCGCAGTTTATCCAAAAATGGAATTGCGTTCAACTTTTGAATCAAGTTCATTTTTTATGATAAAGTGCCGCCCAATATCCATTTCCACACACCACTATGAGCGGCGTACTAGAGAGAACTTTGGGCATCTTGGAGCTCTTGTCCGAACAAGGGCAAGGCGTTGAGCTGGCCGTGTTGGCTGACAAACTCAACATGCCCAAGAGCGCCGCACATCGCTTGTTGGCAGACCTCGTACGTTTTGGCTATGTGCGCCAAACGCGCGACATGGGCGAGTACGTGTTGACCACCAAACTGGTCTCACTGGGCTTGAGCTACCTCAGCAAAACGGGGGTCATTGATGTGGCCCAACCCCTGCTTGACCGCTTGGCAGAACAAACTGGCGAGCTGGTGCGTTTGTCGGTGGTCGATGGCGATCGCCTGACCTGGGTCGCACGCGCACAAGGCGCGCGCCAGGGTCTGCGCTATGACCCCGACATGGGTAGCATCGCCCGTTTGAGCTGTTCATCATCCGGCTTGGCTTGGTTGTCCACCATGAAGGATGACGATGCTTTGGCTTTGGTCTCACAGCAAGGTTTGGGGCAGCCACAAGACTTTGGCCCCAATGCCCCCAAGAGCTTGAAAGCTTTTCTCAAGGTTTTACAAGACACCCGTAAGCAAGGTTTCAGCCTGACCGAAGAAACCTACACCGCAGGCCTCAACGCCATTGCTGCACCCGTGGGTTTGGCAGGGCAGTTGCCCATGGGCACCATCAGTGTCGCTGGCCCCTCGGCGCGTTTGACGCGTGAGCGCATGTTGGCGTTGGCGCCTGATTTGTTGTCATGCGCGGCGCAGTTGGCTGCGGCCAGCGGCGCTTCGCCCATGTTGGCACGCGGCACCAGTCATGTGCGTTTGCAACCCATTTACGCGCCCTAAGCCATGACGCACGCAAGCACATCGACATCGTGGGATTGCGATTTACTTGTGGTGGGTTCAGGCGCAGGTGCGTTGTCCACCGCCGTGACGGCTGCGCACCTCGGACTCAAAGTCATCGTGGTGGAGAAAGACCCGCACTATGGGGGCACCACCGCTTGGTCGGGTGGGTGGATGTGGAT
>CANCGU010000095.1 GCA_947377705.1 Comamonadaceae bacterium | reverse complement strand
CCCGTGCCATCGGCATTGCCCAAATACAACTGGCGCGTGGTGGTGTCGAGTGTGGCAAACAGCTGGTCGGCCGCATAGGCACGCGCTTTCACCAAAGCATTGAACAACGTCGATTTACCTGCGTTGGTGTAGCCCACCAGAGAAATAGTGAACGCATCGCGACGGTTACGCTGACGACGCTGGGTGCTGCGTTGCTTTTTGACTTTGTCCAAGCGCTCTTTGGTGCGCTTGATCGAATCATTGATCATCCGACGGTCCAGCTCAATCTGGGTCTCACCGGGGCCACCGCGCATACCGATACCGCCACTTTGGCGCTCCAAGTGCGACCAGCGGCGCACCAAGCGCGTGCTGAGGTATTGCAGCTTAGCCAACTCCACCTGCAACTTGCCTTCATGGCTGCGCGCGCGTTGAGCGAAGATTTCCAAAATCAGCAAAGTGCGGTCGTTCACCGCAATGCCCATGTGGCGCTCTAAGTTGCGCTGTTGCGCGGGGCTGAGCGACTGGTCAAACAAAATCTCAGTGGCTCCGTGCATGAGGGCCAGCTCTTTGATTTCATCGGCTTTGCCACTGCCCACAAACAGCGCAGCGTCTGGCGCTTTGCGCTTGCAGGTGATGCGCGCCACGGGCTTGAGGCCCGCAGTTTCGGCCAATAGGCCGAGTTCTTCTAACGCGCTGTCGAAATGTGGCAAGCCGAAATCGACCCCCACCAAAATGGTGGTGCCGGGAGTTTTTTGAGGTGTGTCGTTCAAGCGGGCTTATCGAAAAAATGAAACGTAAAAAAAATAAGACGTAAAAAAAGGGCTGAAACAGCCCTTTTTGCAGAGCATTCAAGCTCAGACCTCAGGCGAACTGCCTGTGCCGTCGGTGGGGTTGAAGTTCACAGCGCGGCCCGGCACGATGGTCGAGATGGCGTGTTTGTAGACCATTTGCGTCACGGTGTTACGCAACAACACCACGTATTGGTCAAACGATTCGATTTGGCCTTGCAGCTTGATGCCGTTGACCAAGTAAATGGACACGGGCACATGCTCGCGGCGCAGGATGTTCAAAAATGGGTCTTGCAACAGTTGGCCTTTGTTCTTTGAGTTGTCGGTGTTCACGATATTCTCCGTGTTGTCGTAGTTGAAAGAAATCCCACGTTACCACAGAGCCCGAAGGCTTTGCAGTTCAGTCGTCTTTGCCGGCATAAGGGTTGCTTGAGGTCTTCATCTCAATTCGCAAGGGGGTACCTTCCAAATTAAAAGCCTTACGGAAACGCCCTTCTAAGAACCGTTTGTAGGCCTCGGTCACATGCTCCAGAGAGTTGCCATGAATCACGATGATGGGCGGGTTCATGCCGCCTTGGTGAGCATAACGCAGCTTCGGGCGATACATACCGCCACGCTGAGGCGATTGGAACTGCACGGCTTCCAGCAACAAACGAGTCAACAAAGGCGTGGGCATCTTGCACATGGCGGCTTTGTGGGCTTGCGCAATGGCACCCCACAACGGCCCCAGACCTTGGCGTTTTTTGGCTGAAATGAAGTGCATGGCTGCAAACTTCAGGAACGGCAAACGCGTCTCAATCGAGCGCATCAACAATTCGCGCTGGTACGAGTCCACCGCATCCCATTTGTTCACAGCCACCACCACGGCGCGACCGCTTTCCAAGATGTAGCCCGCAATGTGTGCATCTTGGTCGGTCACGCCTTGCGTGGCATCAAGCAAAAGCAACACCACATTGGCCGACTCAATCGCTTGCAGGGTTTTAACCACCGAGAACTTCTCGATGGCTTCAAACACCTTGCCTTTGCGGCGCAAACCCGCCGTGTCGATGAGTTCGAACATCTGACCGTTGCGCTCAAACGGCACGCTGATCGCGTCGCGCGTGGTGCCAGGCATGTCGAAGGCCACCAGGCGCTCTTCGCCCAACCAAGTGTTGATGAGGGTAGATTTGCCCACATTGGGACGCCCCGCCACAGCCAGTTTGATGATGCCATCGTCAGCATTGGCGTCTGCGTCGTCTGGATCGGCCAAATTCAAAGGTGCCAAAGCACTGGCCATCATGTCGCGAATGCCTTGGCCATGCGAGGCGGACACAGGCAGCACCTCGCCCAAACCCAGCTCATAGAACTCGACCAGCTGCGCGCCCTCTTTCATGCCTTCGGCTTTGTTGGCCACCAAAATTGTGGGCTTACCCAAGCGGCGCAAGTAGTTGGCAATATCGTGGTCTTGGGCGGAAATGCCGCCACGGGCATCCACCACAAACACCACCACATCCGCTTCAGCCACAGCCTGCTGGGTTTGGCGAGCCATCTCTTTGTAGATGCCTTGGTCAGCGGTGGGCTCAAAGCCACCGGTATCGATCACGATGAATTCGTGTTTGTCAAAGCGGGCATTGCCGTAGTGACGGTCGCGGGTCAGCCCAGCGAAGTCTGCCACGATGGCGTCGCGCGATTTGGTCAAACGGTTAAACAACGTGGACTTGCCAACGTTGGGGCGGCCCACCAGGGCCAATACGGGTTTCAAAACTTAGTCCTTTAACTTCCCAATTACGGGATTTGGAGGCCCACCACGCGACCTTCGCGTGTGACCACCACGTAGCTCCCCCCTGCAAACACAGGGGCGGTTGCCAATTCTTCGGTGTCGAGCTTGGTGCGGTTGAGCAAGGCACCATCCGCCAATGACAAGAGGTAGAGCCAACCCCCGTTGTCAGCCACCAACACGCCACGCGGGGTGACCAGAGGTGCGCTCAAAATGCGGTATTTCAAGCGCTCGGTCTCCCACAAGCGCTCGCCTGTGGCTCGGTTCCAAGCTTGCACAACGCCATTCGACAAGGGGGCAATCAGCAAATTCTCATCACCGCTCACCCCAATTTCACCCACGGAGGGGCGTGTCCACACGCCTTGCCCACGCTCAGCATTCACGCAGCCGACTGCAGCTTGGAATGCACGCACACACACCACATCGCCCACGCGATGAACTGGACTGACCAAGTCGACCAAGCGTTCTACATCGTTCGTGCCACGCGGCGTGGCGATGGCAGATTCCCAACGAATCACGCCGGTGCTGGGGTCAAGCCCTGCCAAGCGGCCAGACAAGCCAACCACCAAGGTATTTTTCACAGCCAGCATCACGCCGGCTTGCTTGAGCACCAAGGGCTCGCCTGGACGTTGCTGGGTCCAAAGTTGGCGACCCGTTGCCCCATCGAAGGCGATCACAGAACGGTCCGCTGTCAGCACAAACACCCGAGCCCCAGCCACCAAGGGCGCGGTAAACGATTGGGCGGGCAAGCTCTTGCGCCATTGCACTTTGCCATCTTGCAAGGTGACGAGCTCGTTGTTGCGGGTGACCACAGCCACTTGCTGACCGTCGCTGCCCACGCCAGCCGAAATGGCTTGATCCAGTTTCAAACGCCAAACGTCTTTGCCTGTCGTGGCGTCCAACACGGCCACCACCCCTTGGCTATTCGCCAAAGCAATGCGGTCATCGCGAGCGGACACAACCAAGGGGAAATCGACCTTGCCCACGTTGGCCGTCCAGCGGGTGCGCACATCTTGCAGCACAGGCACGCCTTGAATTTCTGTGGGTTTTGGACGCGAAGTGCCAGAACAGGCAGCCAAAACCACGCACACACTCACCAAAGCAAAGCGCGTCAAGGTGGATCGCATGATGGGTGTCAAGCTAGACATGGTTGTGTTCACTTTTTGCTCTCCACAGCAGCAGGGTCTTCGGGGTCAGCGCCCAAAGCAGCCAATTTCACGGCGACCAAACGGCGGTACTCGGCGTTAGGCTCAAAGCCCTTCCAGGCGTTTTTGTAATGCTGAACAGCTTCGACGGGTTGCGCTTGCAACATGGCCATGTCGCCCAAGCGATCGGCCATCAAAGGGGCGAAGGCTTCAGGTGTTTTGGCGCTGAGTTGTTTGCGGGCTTCATCGTAGGCCTTGTCTTCAATCAACAAGGCGGCCAAACGCAAGCGGGCCAAGGCTTGGTAACCCTCGTCGCTGGCTTTGTCGATGACCCAAGCCAGCTGTACTTTGGCGTCAGGTTTGCGGTCTTTTTCTTGGTACACACGCGCTGCCAACAAGGCCGCCTGCTGCGCATACGTGGTGCTGGCAAATTTGTCTTTGATGTCTGTCACCGAGCGGTCAAGCAAGGCCATGTCGTTGCTCAGCGCTGCGCGCTCAACCGTATCGTAAAGAGCCGCCGACTGTGTGGCTTGCTTGGCTGAATATGACTGCCACCCCATCCAAGCGGCGTAGCCACCCAGAACGGCAATCAACACCCAAGTGATGAGATCGCCCCAGCGCTTCCAAAAGTGCTTGAGCTCATCGAGTTGTTCTTGTTCTTCGAGGTCGAGAGGTGATGCCATGGTGATATAGGTGTGACTAAAAATTTAGCGAATTGTAGGGCTCGACTTGTTAAGCCAAGGTTTGGGGCTGGGTCGTGCTCTGCGCCAGTTTTTCAGCCACACGGACGGTCACGTCCGCCAACGGCACCGGCTCTTGGGCGCCTGCACCGTCGCGCAGAGACTTGAGGGTGACTTCGCCACGGGCCAGCTCATCGCCGCCAAAAATTAAGCCGAACTGCGCCCCGCTGCCGTCTGCCTTTTTGAACTGCGATTTCATGCTGCCCATCCCCTCGCCTGCACCAGCGTGCATTTGCACGGATATGCCTCGCGCTCGCAAGTTTTGAATGGTTTTGAACACCACAGGCAAGGCGGACGCATCAGGCACGATGGCGTAGACGTCAGGCCCTGTCGCTTCAGGCAAAGTCCCTTGCTCTTTGAGCAACTCCAGTACCCGCTCCACGCCCAAAGCCCAGCCCACAGCAGGTGCGGGCTTACCACCCACTTGCTCAATCAAGTAGTCATAGCGACCACCGCCGCAAATGGTGCCTTGCGAGCCCAACCGGTCGGTCACAAACTCAAACACGGTGAGGTTGTAGTAGTCCATGCCGCGCACCAGACGTGGGTTGATGCGGTAGGTCACACCGCTGGCATCCAAAATGGCGCGCACCGCGTTGAAGTGCGCCAACGAGGCGTCACCCAAGAAGTCCATCAACTTCGGCGCGGCTTCCACCACCGCTTGCATGGCGGGGTTCTTGGTGTCCAAGATGCGTAACGGGTTGCTGTGCAGGCGACGCTTGGCTTCTTCATCCAGCACATCCATGTGCTGCTCCAAATGCGCAATCAAAGCGGCTCGGTGTGCGGCGCGTTCGTTCGGCTGACCCAAGCTGTTGAGCTCCAAGCGCACGTCTTGTAAACCCAGCTCTTGCCAGAGCGTGGCGGCCAACAAAATAAGCTCGGCATCCACCTCCGCGCCGGGAAAGCCCAAGGCTTCCGCGCCGATTTGGTGGAACTGACGGTAGCGACCACGTTGGGGGCGCTCGTGGCGGAACATGGGGCCCATGTAGTACAGGCGCTTGCCGCCGTCATAGAGCATGTTGTGTTCAACCACGGCACGCACAACACCCGCCGTGGCTTCAGGACGCAAAGTGAGCTGCTCGCCGTTCAGGCGGTCTTCAAAGGAGTACATCTCCTTTTCCACAATGTCGGTCACCTCGCCCAAGCCACGCACAAACAAGGCGGTAGGTTCGACGATGGGCGTGCGCAGGTTGCGGTAGGCGTGGCGAGCCATCAGGCCACGCACTTTGTCTTCCAGCCATTCCCATTGGGCCGATGCTGGAGGCAGCAAGTCGTTCATGCCCTTGACAGCGGTCAAGGCTTGAGCTTTGGCGGTTTTTGTTGTTTTGTTTTCGATCGTCACGGTAGGCATGCGCGGGGTTTAACCAAAGCGCTTTTCAATATAAGTTTCAACAATCTGGTGGAACTCTTGCGCGATGTTGTCGCCGCGCAAAGTCATGGCTTTTTCGCCGTCGATGAACACGGGCGCCGCAGGCGCTTCCCCGCTACCGGGCAGGCTGATGCCGATGTCGGCGTGCTTGCTCTCACCAGGGCCATTGACGATACAACCCATCACCGCCACTTTGAGGTTTTCGACCCCTGGGTATTGGGTGCGCCACACAGGCATTTGGGCGCGCAAAAAGTCGTCAATCGACTTGGCCATTTCTTGGAAGGTGGTGCTGGTGGTGCGGCCACAACCGGGGCAAGCCGTGACGCTGGGCACAAAGGTGCGCAGGCCCAAGGCTTGCAAAATTTCAGAAGCAATCACCACCTCTTGCGTGCGCGCCTCACCGGGCTGCGGCGTGAGTGAGACACGGATGGTGTCGCCAATGCCTTCTTGCAGCAAGATGGACAAAGCGGTGGCAGAAGCCACCGTGCCCTTTGTTCCCATGCCTGCTTCGGTCAGGCCCAAATGCAGTGGGTAATTGCAACGCTGTGCCAGCTCGCGGTAGACGGCAATCAGGTCTTGCACACCACTGACTTTGCAGCTGAGCAAAATTTGTTCAGGCGCCATGCCCATGCTTTGCGCCAGTTTGGCGGAGTCAATGGCCGAGGTGATTAGTGCTTCGTACATCACCTGCTTGGCCTCGAATGGCTGAGCGCGCAACGCGTTATCGTCCATCAACTTAGCCAGCAGTTCTTGGTCTAGGCTGCCCCAATTCACACCGATGCGTACGGCTTTGTTGTAGCGCATCGCCGCTTCAATCATTTGGCCAAATTGCTTGTCGTGCTTATCGCCCTTGCCCACGTTGCCGGGGTTGATGCGGTACTTGGACAAGGCTTGCGCGCAATCGGGAAACTCCGTCAGCAAGCGGTGACCGTTGTAATGAAAGTCGCCAATCAAGGGAACGTTGATGCCCATCTTGTCGAGCTGCTCGCGCACATGTGGCACGGCGGCGGCGGCTTCGGGGGTGTTGACGGTGATGCGCACCAGCTCAGAGCCGGCCAAGGCCAATTCTTTGATTTGAATCGCAGTGCCAATGGCGTCCACCGTGTCGGTGTTGGTCATGGACTGCACGCGGACCGGTGCATCGCCACCCACGGTGACCACATGGTCGCCCCACGCCACGCGCGCTTGTAAGCTGCGACGTGCTTTGGGTAGGGACAAGGCAATGCCTTGTGTCTGCGTATCAGCGGGCATCTGGAACTCCTGGTGCGCTGGCCGAGGCGCTGTTGGGCATAGCAGCAGGGCTTGCGTGGGCGGCCACAGCCGGTGAATGAACAGTGGTGACCACCACATTGGCAGATTTGACATCAACCACTGGCACTGCATCTTCCACCACAGGCAAAGCGATCACGGGCACTTCAACAGGTGCCACCACCGAGCCAGCGACGGGGTCTTCTTTGAAGACCAATAAACCATGAATTTCGGGCCACAAGCCAAGCATCAAAGCCAGCACCAAAAGCAACAAAGCCGCCCAGCGCATGGGCGTGAATAAATGCGCGACCACCAAAAAACTGGATTGTGGCAAGAATGAAGGACGGTCTAGTGGGAAGTCCAAACCGCGCTCGTTTTTGGGCGCCAAACGCGACACATCTTGACCAGGCAACAAGGCCAACACAGGCGAAGCATCCACCTTGAGTTGGCGACATACCGCCAAAGTCAAGGCACGGGCAAACATGGCATCGGGCAACAGATCCAAGCGATCGGTTTCCAAGGCCTCCAACTTCGCGGGCGACACACGCAGGGCCTGAGCCAACACATCCACCTTAAAACCATGGACTTCACGGTATTGGCGCAACAGAGCACCCGCAGTCATGCTGGGGGTTGTAGGAGTGGTGGTTTCTTCGGTCATCAGTCTTCGATTTGGTCTACGCCCAAGCGTTGGCTTGCGCTGAATTGAAAATTTTCGGGTTAATTATTGCTGTTAAGCCCATCAACTTTGACAGCCGCTCGTGCTTGACAAAAGCGGATGGCCTTTGAGGTTTTATCCACTTGACCATAGCCCGGTTGGGAAACCGCGCGATCAAACTGCACCTGCGCTTCAACGAAACGATTTTGTTGGCACAAAAACCAAGCGTAGTTGTGTTGAATAGCCGCCAACTCGGCCGACCGCGCAGGCGGTGTGGAAGCCAATTGCAACGCTTGCTCAAAACTTTGTTGCGCCAAAACAGGTGCATTGGCTCTCTGGTGAATCAAGCCCAGCAAACTGTAGGCATCGGCGAACTGGGGATCAATTTGCAAGGCCGCACGCACCTCTTGCTGTGCCACGTCGTTTTGACCTTGTTCGTAGTACGCACTCGCCAAGCTCAGGCGACGCATGGCGCGTTGGCGTGTGCTGTCGGGCTCGGCGTGTGTCAGTGTGTCGAGTTGTGATGCCACTGTGCTGCAAGCGCTCAGGCCCAACAAAGCCATGCACGCCAACCCCAAGCCAGCGACAACACGCGCCCACATCATGACGCGACCTGTGTGAGTGGAATCACGCGTTGCTTGGCCATGCGGACATCCACCTGGGTGCGGTCTTTCACGTCTCCGGCGAGTTGGCCGCAAGCGGCGTCAATGTCGTCACCGCGCGTTTTGCGCACGGTCGTGATGATGCCGGCCTCGCTCAATTGCGCCGCAAACGCTTTGACCGTGGCCGCACTCGAACGTGTGAGGCCCGAGGCAGGAAATGGGTTGAACGGAATCAGGTTGAACTTGCATGGCACGCCCTCGCCTTGCCCACGCTTGGGTTTGACCAAATCAATCAAGGCCTGTGCGTGTTCGGGCTGGTCGTTCACGCCATCCAACATGCAATATTCGAAGGTGATGAAGTCGCGTGGGGCGTGCGCCAAATAGCGGCGACAGGCGTCCATCAACTCATGCAAGGGGTATTTGCGGTTGAGCGGCACCAGGTTGTCGCGCAAGGCATCGGTGGGCGCGTGCAACGACACCGCCAGAGCGACGGGAACATCCAACCCCAAACGGTCCATCATGGGCACGACGCCCGAGGTCGACACCGTCACACGACGGCGTGACAGGCCATAGCCGTGGTCATCCAACATCGCGCGCAAAGCGGGCACCAAGGCGCTGTAGTTTTGCAGCGGTTCGCCCATGCCCATCATCACCACGTTGGAGATGACACGCTCGGTGGTGTTGAACTGTTTGCGCAAGGTGTGCTCGGCAAACCACAGCTGCGACAAGATTTCGCCTGTGGTGAGGTTGCGGCTGAAGCCTTGATGGCCCGTGGAGCAAAAACGGCAGCCCACCGCGCAACCGGCTTGCGATGAGATGCACAAGGTGCCTCGGTCGTCTTCGGGAATAAACACGGTTTCGACGGCGTTGCCGTCACCCACATCGAACAGCCATTTGATGGTGCCGTCGGCAGAGTCGTGTCGGGAAATGGGGGTTAAAGGCTGAACCTGTGCGCAGGTTTTAAGCTTTTCGCGCAGTGACTTGGCGAGATCAGACATCTGATCAAAGTCTTGTGCGCCTTTTTGGTGAATCCACCGGAACAGCTGCGTGGCGCGGAAGCGTTTCTCGCCCAAGCGCTCACAAAAAACGGCCAAACCGTCGAGATCAAAATCAAGCAGGTTGGCCGTCATTTTT
>CANCGU010000094.1 GCA_947377705.1 Comamonadaceae bacterium | reverse complement strand
CCGCGTTGGTGATGCCTTGGCCCAAGGGGCCTGTGGTGGTTTCCACGCCAGGGGTCACGCCCACTTCAGGATGGCCGGCGGTTTTGCTGTGCAGCACGCGGAAGTTTTTCAACTCGTCCATCGGCAAGTCGTAACCGGTGAGGTGCAACCAGGCGTACATCAACATCGAGCCGTGGCCGTTGGACAGCACAAAACGGTCGCGGTTCAACCAATGGGGGTTCTTGGGGTTGTGACGCAGGTGGTCGCCCCACAAGGCGACGGCCATGTCGGCCATGCCCATGGGCGCGCCGGGGTGTCCTGAGTTGGCTTGTTGTACAGCGTCCATTGCCAAGGCGCGAATTGCGCTGGCCATTTGTTGGGTGTTTGCCATGTCAGGCGGCTCCGATGGGGGGTGAGGGAAAACCACGATTTTAGCGAGCCTGCCTACCCCAGGCTGACCAAGCCGGACAGTTGTTTGCGCAAATAGCCAACGGTGCTGGCTGGCTACACTGCGACTTGATGACAAAAAGCCTCATTTCTGACGATTCACCCGCCTTGGCGACCGCCCTGCTTTTGGCCGCAGGCCGTGGTGAGCGCATGCGCCCTTTGACGGATGCCACGCCCAAACCGCTGTTGCGCGTGCGCGGTCAACCCTTGATGCAATGGGCCATGCAAGGCTTGCAGCGCGGCGGCGTGCGTCATTTGGTCGTCAACACGGCTTGGTTGGGCGAGCAAATTTCTCAGCACTTTGGTGGTGTGTTTGAAACGGCGGACCAAGCCCCCATGCGCCTGCATTACTCGCAAGAAGGCCTGGACTTTGGCGGTGCGCTAGAAACCGCAGGTGGCATTGCCCGTGCCTTGCCGCAGTTGGCCGATGTCTTTTGGGTGGCCGCGGGCGATGTGTTCGCCCCAGATTTTGTGTTTGCCCCCGAGGCTTATGAGCGGTTCAAGGCCAGCCCCCAACTCGCCCACATTTGGTTGGTGCCCAATCCCGAACACAACCCAAGCGGCGACTTCGGCCTGTCTGCTGAGGGCTTGGCGTTGAATTTGCCCAAACTGACGCAGCCAACGCCCGTGATATCTGATGCGGCACTCACAGACGCCGCCACGCAGGCGGTCGTTTCGTCGTCTGCGTCAGAACAAACGCGCTACACCTTCAGCACCCTCGCGCTTTACAAGCGTGCCTTTTTCGAAGCCGCTTGGTGCCCCATTCCAGCGGGCAATCCGGCAGGCGTGAAAGCCCCACTGGCCGCCATGTTGAGGGCGGCTATGGACAATGGTGCGGTGAGCGCCTCGCTCTACACCGGCGCGTGGACCGATGTGGGCACGCCTGAGCGTTTGGCCCAACTCAACGCCACCTGAACACACAAGGTAAGACATGACACAAGCGATCGCAAACGCCCACATTTACGCCGCACGTCGCGCTCGTTTGGCCGCCCAATTAGGCGAGGGTGGCGTAGCCATCATCCCCACCGCGCCCGAGCATGCGCGTAACCGCGACAGCGATTTTCCTTACCGCCACGACAGCTACTTTTATTACCTGACAGGCTTCACCGAACCCAACGCCTGGTTGGTGCTCGACGCCACAGGCCGCAGCACCTTGTTTTGCCAACCCAAAGATTTGGAACGCGAAATTTGGGATGGCTATCGTTTGGGACCCGACGCGGCCGTTCCCGCATTGGGCGTGACCGCCGCCGTCTCGGTGGCCGAGCTGGACAAGCAGCTGCCTAAATTGCTAGAGAACCAGCACACCGTGTGGTACCCCTTTGCCACGCACAAAGGTTTGGAAACCCGTGTGGACGGCTGGCTCAATGCCGTGCGCGCCCGCGTGCGCTTTGGCGCGCAATGCCCATCCCAGCAACGCGATGCCTGCGGCCCGCTCGATGAAATGCGCCTCATCAAAGACGCGCACGAGCAAGACGTCATGCGCCGTGCCAGCACCATCAGCGCGCATGCGCACATCCGCGCCATGCAAACCAGCGCGCGCATGTTGCGTGCGGGCCAAGATGTGCGCGAGTACCACTTAGATGCCGAGTTGCTGCATGAGTTCCGCATGCATGGCTCGCAGTTCCCCGCCTACACCTCCATCGTGGCGGCGGGTGCTAACGCCTGTGTGTTGCACTACCGCGCCGATGCCGCGCCCGTGCGCGATGGCGAGCTGGTGTTGATTGATGCCGGTTGCGAGCTGGATGGCTATGCCTCGGACATCACCCGCACCTTCCCAGCCAATGGCAAGTTCACCGGCCCGCAGCGCGACCTCTACAACTTGGTGCTGGCCAGCCAAGACGCCGCAGTGGCGGCCACCAAAGCGGGGGCGCGTTTCACCGACCCGCACGACGCAACAGTCAACGTGTTGGCGCAAGGTTTGTTAGACCTTGGCTTGTTGAGCAAAGCCAAGCACGGCACCGCGCAAGATGTGATCGAAAAGCGAGCGTACTTTTCGTTTTACATGCACCGCACCAGCCATTGGCTAGGCATGGATGTGCACGATTGCGGCAGCTATGTAGAGCCCACCGAGTTGGGCCAAACCAGCGAGCGCAAAGACCCGTTGTCGGGCGAGACCATCGTCAACCGACCCAGCCGCATCTTGCGCGAGGGCATGCTGCTCACCATTGAACCGGGGTTGTATGTGCGCCCTGGGCCGGATGTGCCCGAGGCGTTTTGGAACATCGGCATTCGCATTGAGGACGATGCCATCGTGACTGCGGGTGGCTGCGAGTTGATCACGCGTGGGGTGCCTGTGATGGCTTCTGAAATTGAAGCGTTGATGCGCGGTTAATTTCTTGGACGTTGCGGCGAGGTGCGGGTGGGGTGAGCCCGCCCTCCTCAGAGTCTTACGCCTCGATTGCGTCGGTCGGGCTCACCCCACCCACACCTCTCGTTCATGCGAAACATTTCTATGGCCACAAGCGCCCATTCGATAGCCCCTATCAATGAATTAGGAAACCTCAATTGGCCAAATTAATTGAATGTGCCTATCATTCCTCCTGTCCCGATTAATTTCGTTAACTGAAGGAGTTTCAAATGACTGCACAAACCCGCCCCGAAATCAAAACCATGGCCAACCTCGAAGCAGCCTTTGCTGGTGAATCGATGGCCCACATCAAGTACCGCTACTTTGCCAAGTTGGCCCGCGAAATGGGTGACGAAGAAACTGCCCGTACTTTTGAAGAAACAGCCGATCAAGAAGTCATGCACGCCTTTGGGCATCTTGACTTGCTCTATCCAAAAGCAGAGATGACGCCCGCCAAAGCCTTGCAAATTGCCATCGATGGCGAAACCTACGAGTACACCGAGATGTACCCCACCTTTCGCAAAACGGCCGAGGCCGAAGGCCATGCGGCTGCGGTGGCCGAGATGGACGAACAAATTGAAGAGTCCAAAGTGCACGCGGCGCAGTTCACCGCCACCTTGTTGAAAGCCCAAAAGCGTTTCGCTGCGTTGGCCAAAGTGGAAGAGCGTCATGCCAACCATTACCAAGCCCAGCTCAACAAAGTCAAGGCTGCTGCCTAAGCCCACATTTATCCACGGAACTAAAAAAGGAACACCTCATGAGTCACGCCAATTTCAAATCTTTCATCTGCATCGTTTGCGGTTTTGTGTACAGCGAAGAAGCGGGCCGCCCAGAAGACGGCATCACACCCGGCACCAAGTGGGCGGACGTGCCTGAAGACTGGGCTTGCCCAGACTGCGGCGTGGCCAAGGCTGACTTTGAAGCGGTTGAGTTTTAAGGACACACCACATGACCGCACAACGACGCCTGTGGAATTTGCGCTGATGCCCGTGGCCAAGCGAGTGACCGCTTAAGTCTTGCTTTTGCGAATAAGTAAAAACCATTGCCACTTGGGTAAGCACATCCACGCATCAAGTGACTTAAACACAAGCCTAAAATGAAATCACAAGCCAAGGCGGTGTGCTTTTGCAAAGCACAGCCGCCTTTTGCATAACAAGGAGATTTCAATGAGTTCCAACCACTCCCACAACAGCCCAGAGGCACGCGCTGAATTGCGTCGCGCGGCCCTTGAGTACCACGAGTTCCCAACGCCTGGCAAGGTGGCGATTCACGCCACCAAGCAGCTGGTGAACCAACACGATTTGGCCTTGGCTTATTCACCTGGCGTGGCCGCGCCTTGCGAAGAAATTGTGAAAGATCCGAACGCAGCATTCAAGTACACCAGCCGTGGCAACTTGGTGGCCGTCATCACCAACGGCACTGCGGTGCTGGGCTTGGGTGACATTGGCCCACTGGCTTCCAAACCCGTGATGGAAGGCAAGGGCGTTTTGTTCAAGAAGTTCGCCGGCATCGATGTGTTCGACTTGGAAATTGACGAGAAAAATCTCGACAAGTTGGTAGACATCATTGCCTCTTTAGAGCCAACGTTTGGCGGCATCAACTTAGAAGACATCAAGGCGCCTGACTGTTTCTACGTGGAGCGCAAATTGCGCGAGCGCATGAAGATTCCAGTCTTCCATGACGACCAACACGGCACGGCCATCACCGTGGGCGCGGCCATTTTGAACGGCCTCAAGGTCGCGGGCAAAGACATCAAAAACGTCAAGCTCGTGACATCTGGCGCTGGCGCTGCCGCTTTGGCTTGCTTGGGTCTGCTGCTTAAGATGGGCATGCCACGCCAAAACATTTACGTCACCGACTTGGCGGGTGTGGTCTATGAAGGCCGCACCGAGTTGATGGACGAAGACAAAATTCAATTCGCTCAAAAAACGGATGCGCGTACGTTGAGCGACATCATCGAAGGCGCCGACGTGTTCTTGGGCCTGTCCGCTGGTGGCGTGCTGAAGCCAGAGATGGTCAAGAAGATGGCGTCTCACCCCATCATCATGGCTTTGGCCAACCCCAATCCAGAAATCACGCCTGAAGAAGTGAAGGCCGTGCGCGACGACGCAATCATCGCCACGGGCCGCAGCGACTATCACAACCAAGTGAACAACGTGCTGTGCTTCCCCTACATCTTCCGTGGTGCGCTGGATGCGGGCGCTTCCACCATCACCGATGAGATGGAAATTGCTGCGGTGTACGCCATTGCCGAGTTGGCGCAAGCTGAGCAAAGCGAAGTGGTGGCCGCCGCGTATGCCGGCGAGACCTTGGCCTTTGGCCCGGAGTACCTCATTCCCAAGCCGTTCGACCCGCGCTTGATGATGAAGATTGCGCCTGCGGTGGCCAAAGCCGCCGCAGACAGTGGTGTAGCCACGCGCCCCATCCAAGACATGGAAGCCTATATTGAGAAGCTGCAAGGCTTTGTGTATGCGTCGGGCTCCATCATGAAGCCAATTTATGCGGCCGCTAAACGCGCTACCAAAAAGCGCGTGTGCTACGCCGAAGGTGAAGAAGAGCGCGTGTTGCGTGCCGTGCAAATTGTGGTGGACGAGCGCTTGGCGCAGCCGACTTTGATTGGCCGTCCCGCCGTGATTGCCCAGCGTATCGAGAAGTTTGGTTTGCGTCTCAAAGAAGGCGTTGACTACCAAGTGGTGAACGTCGAGCAAGACCATCGCTACCGCGATTTCTGGCAAACCTATTACAAGATGACTGCTCGCAAAGGCGTCACCGAGCAATTGGCCAAAATCGACATGCGCCGTCGTTTGTCGCTGATTGGCACCATGATGTTGCACAAAGGCGAGGTCGACGGCCTGATTTGCGGCACTTGGAGCACACCACTCACCCACCTGAACTACGTGGACCAAGTCATTGGCCACCGCAAAGGTGTGAGCACGTACGCGGCCATGAACGGTTTGCTGTTGCCCGATCGCCAAGTTTTCTTGGTCGATACGCACATCAACTACGACCCAACGGCCGAGCAATTGGCCGAGATCACGGTGATGGCGGCTGAGGAAATGCGCCGCTTTGGTATCCAGCCCAAAGCCGCTTTGTTGTCGCACTCCAACTTTGGGAGCAGCGACCAACCATCGGCCCTCAAAATGCGTGAGACCCTAGCGCTGGTGAAGAAAAAGGCGCCTTGGCTTGAAGTGGACGGTGAAATGCATGGCGATGTGGCCCTGGACGGCCATGTGCGTGCCGCTCAAATGGCAGACACCACGCTGATTGGCGATGCGAATTTGTTGGTTCTGCCGAACTTGGACTCTGCCAACATTGCCTACAACCTGCTCAAAACAGCGGCCGGCGGCAACATTGCCATTGGCCCCGTGCTCTTGGGTGCGGCCAAACCGGTGCATATTTTGACGGCCAGCACCACCGTGCGACGCATTGTGAACATGACCGCCCTGACTGTGGCGGATGCCAGCGCGGTCAGATAAGCGTTTTCTCTAGCCTAAGTTAATTCTTTTAGGTTAAATAACCCTTCAAGAGCCTCCCCGAAATGGGAGGCTCTTGCTTTTTTGTTTCAATTCGAAGACACTTACGCATCTAATTTTCGGGTTTACCCGAAGATTCACGAATTTTCAGAAGCTTTAAGAACGGCTAATTTCCATGCCATTGCGTACCGTCAAAACCAACATCGTTCAATCCATCCGCGCATTCCGCGTGCCTGACTTGCAGGACGCGGCCAAAGGCTTGGGTCATCACTTTTTGTACGTTAATCTGGCGCAAGCGCAGAGCAAACAGGACATCTTGGACATCATCTCCAAAGAGTTCAATTTGTCTGCGCAAGCCAGCAAGAACTTTGATTCTTTGTACGATGGCATGACCGACCCTTTGCACAAGTCGGGCCCACAGCCTGGCTTCATTTTGGTGCTTGAGCACATTCCTGCGCACGCCAAGTTCGACAAAGAAGCGCGCGAACAGTTGCTGGACATCTTCCGTGAAGCCGCCGATTACTGGTCAGACCGCAAGGTGGCATTCCGTTGCTTCTACTCGTTCTCTGTGGCGCGCGTGCCATCCGCTGAAAAATTAGGCGCGTCGCCTGAAGGCATCGAGTTGCTAGAAGAAGGCGAAAAAATGCCAACGGACAAGTTGGTCGATGTGTCGCCCATGGCCTTGCGCATGAGCAGCCCTTTCAACGCAGGCTACTGGCAAACAGCGGCTTAATTGGCCCAGCTGCTTTAACGCAGGGCTAAAAACAAAACCCGTCGCAGACACCTGTTGACGGGTTTTTTCTTGGCCCAGTGTGTTTACGCGTGAGCTTATTTCGCCGAAAGGCTTTGCACCAAGGCCACATACTCCGCCACCGGCACTTCTTCCGCGCGGCGTTGCACATCAAACTGCCCTGTGAAGTGGCGAGCTTCTAGCCAACGTCCCAGGGTATGGCGCAGCAGCTTACGGCGTTGGCTGAATGCGACTTTCACCATGTCTTCCATCAGTTGGACATCGATTTGGGGTGGCTCAGCAATCGGCACCATGCGGACCACCGCACTGTCTACACGCGGCGGTGGGTCAAATGATTCAGGCGGCACAAACAGCACGTTTTCCATGTCATAGCGCCATTGCAGCATCACGCTGAGGCGGCTGTAGTCGCCCGAGCTGGGCTTGGCCACCATGCGGTCAATCACTTCTTTTTGCAGCATGAAGTGCTGATCTTGAATCACGGCAACGTGTTCAAGCAGGTGAAACAAAATGGGTGACGAAATGTTGTAGGGCAGGTTGCCAACCACGCGCAGTTTGGGGACTTGTAAATCAGCGGCCAGCTGGGTGAAGTCCACGCGCAGCACGTCAGACTCGATCACGTTCAGGTGTGGATGTTCGCGCAGGCGCACGGCCAAATCGCGGTCCAGTTCGATGACGTGGAGGCGGCCCAAGCGCTCAACCAAGGGCTGCGTGAGTGCGGCCAAGCCCGGGCCAATTTCCACCATGGGATCACCAGCCTGCGGGTTAATGGCATCGACGATGCTGTCAATGATCGCGCCGTCGGTTAAAAAATGTTGGCCGAAGCGCTTGCGGGCAATGTGTTTCAAGATGGGCTTTGTTTATTGTGGCGCGTCGCGGTATTCCACGTAGGTGCGACCACGCACCTCTTGCGTCCAGAGCTGGTACGTTTCATCGAATTTCTTTTCGCGCAAATTGTTGCGCGCGATCTCGCGCAACTCTCGCTCGCTGATGGGGGCTTCGCGGCGCTCCAGCACCTGAATCAGGTGAACGCCAAAGCGTGTAATGGCGGGGTCCGCGATTTGACCGGGTTGCAGCGTGTTCATGACTTCTTCAAACTCAGGCACGAACATGCCGGGAGAAATCCAACCTAAGTCACCGCCTTCGGGGGCGCTCGCGTCTTGTGAGTGTTCGCGCGCGAGCTTGGCAAAGTCGGCCTTGCCCGCTTCGATTTGGCGCTTGTACTCGGCCAATTGGGCGCGAGCCGTGGTTTGGCTCAACTGACCGCCTGGGCGCAACAAGATGTGGCGTGGATGGGTTTGCGTGATGGTGACCACGCCGCTGGCGCGCTTGGTGACCAGTTTCAAAACGTGAAAACCTGCGCCGGAGCGCACCAGCGTGACATCGTCGACGGTGAGGTTCTTGGTGGCATCCACAAACAGTGTGGGGTAGCGGCTGGCCGCACGCAGGCCCATCAAGCCGCCCTTGTCGCGCTCGACGCCATCCGACAACTCTTTGGCCACACGACCAAAATCATCCCCGCGTTTGAGGCGTGCCAACGCTGTTTGGGCTTTGGCTTGGAGGGTGGCGATGTCTGCGTCGGTCGCCTTTTCAGGCACCGCCACCAAGATGTGGCCTAGCTCAATGTCGGGGTTGGCGTCGATGCTGGCATTTTGTCGGTCACGAACGGCTTGGTCTACTTCTGTGTCGCTCACTTTGATACGGCCGGGCACATTGCGTTCGGTCAGGCGTTGCAAGGTGAGTTGGTCGCGCAAATTTTGGCGCAAACGTTCAACACTAGAGCCTTCGCTTTTTACTTTTTGGTGCAACGCGTCAACACTGATTTGGCTTTGCGCGGCAAAGCGCTGTTCGGCTTGCGTCACCGCGTCATCGTCAATCGCAACACCCGTTTCTTTGGCATGCTGCAGCAAGGATTTTTCGACAATCAAGCGTTCCAAGGCGGCTTTGAGCAGCGCTTCGCCTTCAGGAATTGGGCGACCTTGCTGCTTGAGTTGGTCTCGCAGCTGAGGCGCGCGTAAGCGGACATCGTGGTTGGTGATGGGCACCGAATCGACGACAGCCACAATGAAATCACGGCCATTGACGGAGGGCTGCGCAGACGCGGCCATCGCCCATGCCATCAAGGCCCACACAAGGTAAGAACGGGGTTTTGCAAAGTGCATGGTCATCGTCAATCGTAATTGCCAAAACGGCTAGGGTTCATGGTCGGCTGGCGCAGCGGTTGGTAGCGCGGGACGTTGTTTCGCAGCGAGCCCAACGCGTTTGTACCCACGCGCGACAAGCCCACAAACTCAAGTTGGAACAAGATGCGTTGGCGTGCCAAACCATCGGTAATTTGCAAACGCTCAATCACGGTACGGCTCAGCCAGCACCCTGCATCGTATTCGAAGCCGATCACCGATTCGACCGCCTTTTTGTTCAGCATGTCGTAGTTCACGCG
>CANCGU010000093.1 GCA_947377705.1 Comamonadaceae bacterium | reverse complement strand
GTGAGGTCTTTCAACTCCCAAGGTAATTTGTCCATCAAGATGGGGTTGGCGATGTGGTAGCCCGAGTACGAGACCAACACGGTGTAGCCGTCTTTGGCGCTGCGTGCCACGTTGGCGTAGGCCAAGTTGCCGCTGCCACCGGGCTTGTTGTCCACCACCACCGATTGGCCGGTGACGCGTGACAAAGGCTCGCTCACCAGACGCGCTGACGTGTCCACCAAACCACCCGGTGGGTTGGGGACAACCAAAGTGATGGGCTTGCTGGGGTAGGCCTCAGCTTGTGCATGTGCGGCAAGCGGCGTCAGCAGTGCCCCTGTACTGATGATGGTCGCGGCCATCAAAGCCGCGTTAAGGCTGCGACGTGTGAGGTGTTTCATGGGTTGTCTCCGGTTTGTTTTTTATCGTTGACCGATGCGCACGGCATCGAAAATGCCTTGTGCTTCGCGTGGCATGCAACGCCAATATTGCGGACTGGCTTCTACCATGCCGTGCAAAGCTGCTGCGGCCTCCCACACCCAGCGGGGCTTGTATAGGAAGGCGCGGGCCATGGCAATCAAGTCGGCATCGCCGCGCACCAAAATATCTTCGGCTTGTTGAGGCTCTGTAATCAGACCCACGGCGATGGTGGGCAAGCCAGTTTTTTGTTTCACCAGTTTGGCAAAAGGCACTTGGTAGTCGGGGCCAATGGCAATCTTTTGCTGAGCGGCGACGCCACCGGATGAGATGTGCACAAAGTCTGCGCCTGCGAGTTTTAAGCGCAATGAAAAATCTGCAGTTTCTTCAGGCGTCCAGCCGTTTTCTACCCAGTCCGAGGCAGAAATGCGCATGCCGAGCGAGCCTTTGTAGACAGCACGCACTGCCTCAAACACTTCCATGGGGAAACGGGTGCGGTTGTCAAAGTTGCCGCCGTAGTGGTCGGTGCGATGGTTCGCCACGGGCGACAAAAACTGGTGCAGCAAATAGCCGTGGGCACCGTGCAGCTCGATGGCTTCAATGCCCATCGCCTCAGCCCGTTGTGCGGCTTTGACAAAGGCGTTGAGAATGCGTGCCAAGCCTTTGGCGTCGAGTTCATGGGGGGCAGCTTCTTGCGTTAAATGCGGGATGGGCGAGGGGCCTTCGGTGGGCCAACCGCCTTGCGCAGGCGTGAGCAACTGGCCGCCTTGCCAAGGCGCTGCACTGGATGCTTTGCGCCCTGCGTGGGCGAGTTGAATGCACACAGGCACCTTGGGTGCCAATTGACGGGCACGACTCAGTTTGTCTTGCAGTGCGGCAGCCGTGGCGTCGTCCCAAAGTCCCAAGCACAGGGGGGTGATGCGTCCTTCAGGTTCAACGGCCGTGGCTTCGATGATGAACATGGCGGCACCGCTGTTGAGCATGTTGCCCCAGTGCATCAAATGCCAGTCGGTCGCTTGGCCGTTTTCGGCGGAGTATTGGCACATGGGGGCCACGATGGCGCGATTGGCCAAAGTAAGAGGGCCACTTGGCGACGTGAGCGTGATTTCAGAAAAGAGATGACTCAAAGAAACTCCCAAAACAAAAAAACCTGCGGATGTGGCAGGCAAGAATCGTAATCAGATATGGGTCAATCCCATGGCAAATGGGAGACAAGTGACTCAGTCACGGTGAATGTCGAAGTTTTCGGGTGCGCCTTTGATCAGGTTGGCATCTTCTTTATGAACTTTTTCCTCAAAATCAGACAGGCGGTGGTTGAGTGCGTCCACGTTATGTTTGATGCCTGCGACGCGGCCATGGAACTCGTCCATCAATTTTTCACGCTTGAGTTTGGCTTCTTGCTGGCCAGCTGCTGTGAGTGGGGCGCGTGGCCGATCACTGGGTTTGGCCGCGGGCTTTGCGCCAGTTTTGAGTTTGGCTGCTTCTGCGGCAAAGTCGACTTTTTTGCGAACAACCTGGCCCGAGGGCAGGGCTTCGACATGCGATTCAATCTTGCCGTTGTCTACGCCCTGGCGGTTTGTGCCGGGCGGGGTGTTTTGTGGCACCGCTTGACGGTTGAGCGTGGGGGCATCTGAGCCAATGGCTTGGTTGTTAGGCGCCATGCTGGCGGCCAGCGCTTGTTGGTTACCTTGCACGCCTAGCTCGGTCAGCTTTTGATCATGGGTGCTGGTGCCATCTGTGGGAATGCCTTGCTGGTTTTTGGCGTTGCCATCTTGGCCTAGCGATTGGCGATTGGCTGCCACATCGCCTTTGGGCAAAGCTTGCAAATTGGCTGCAGCCGCAGGGCCGCTGTCAAGGCCTTGGCGATTGAGCCCCAGTGCATCTTGTGCAATGGCTTGGTTGTTTGCCGTGAGAGGCTTGCTGCTGATGTCCTGCACATTCGGCGCAATCACATCAGTTGGAATGCCTTGTCGATTGGTTTCAATCGCTTTCTCGCCGGCAATGTTTTGTTTGTTGGCTGCAATCACATCGGTCGGGATGCCTTGCTTGTTGGCGCCAATGCCTTTCTCGCCCTCCAGCTTTTGCTGATTGGCGGCTATCACGTCTGCTGAAATGTTTTGCACATTGGCAGCCATGTCTTTGCCGTTGCTCAACGACTGGATGTTGTCTTGAAGCTTGTCGGTGCCCACCTTTTGGTGGTTGGCTTCAAGCACATCGGTGGAGACGTTTTGGACATTGGGTTTGGCGACACCTTCGCCAGCAATGCCTTGGCGATTGACGGCCTCTTTGTTGGTCGCTGCTTTTTGGATGTTCGCAGCCGAAGTGTCGTCTGACACTCTGTGTTCGGTGTGCTCTGCAAGTGCGGCTGCAAGTGCCTTGTCGGCGTTCGAAGCGGCTAGTGCTTTTTCTTCAAACGCACGTTTGCGCGCTTCAGTCTCTTCTTCGTGAGAGACCACCACATTTTTTGGAGTTTTGGCGTTACCCGTATGTTCGGAAACCGACACACTGTGCTGTGAGCCACTTCTGACTATGCCGGAAAAGTCGTCGTCATTCATAAGTTTGATGGCGCGCTATCGAGTCAGGACGGTAAAGAGTACCGATGGTGCCCGGGGCCGGAATCGAACCGGCACGCCTCGCGGCGGGGGATTTTGAGTCCCCTGCGTCTACCAATTTCACCACCCGGGCACGGGAGAGAAGACCGATATTATGACACAGATTTAGTCCCATAAATAAAAATTCTCCCCGTGAATTCATTGCCAGCCTGTTTTAGTTCCAAAATTTTTCTGATGGCTCAGTTCTGCGAGGGCCCACTTTTCTTAAACCCTGAAGAAGCCTGCTACCACGGCGCCTGAAGGTACCAAACTGTGCGCGGATTAATCGCCACTTGAGCGGTGAATGATGCTGCCGTCAACCTAGATGGCGTGCCACTGATCTATGTATCGGCACCAAATGGGAAAACTTGGGGGCTGGTGTGAGGATGTCGGTTTAACCGACATGAGCAAGGTATGGGCAGGGATGATTTAGTCTTCTGCGTCTATTGGCTAGCGCAGGACTCGTGCCTCAAATCGAAGGAATGTTCAGCTCGTTCAGGTGCCTTATAAACTCTGCGCCGAATTCACAAGGGAATTGGTGTTGAGCCTAGACCGTCAGCTAAGGTGATGGTCTTTGCGTTAAGAACATCAAAAATTAGTGCAGCCCTGATGCCTAAAGCTAAAGAAATCAAAGTTTTCGATATGTCTTTTTTACCTCTGGCTCTTGGCATATGCCTGAGGCATTGGCTACTGTTCCATCAGGGCATTGGCCTTCTGCTCGACAGATCAGATCGCTGGTGACGCTCACACGGTGCAACTTGCTTCTTTGTGGGCAAGTGCCGTCTCTGATGGAATCAAATTCTTTTTTGCAATATCCATCGAATACCCATTTAAGTCCTTGCGGGCAAGTCACTCTCTGTGCATACACACTGCTTGATGACATGAGGAAAAAACAAAGCATCCAACGAGTTAGTTTGAAATTCATCATGCACCTCACAATTGAGCGTCAGCGTCCAACACATTGATCAAACACTTGTCTTTGTCGAGCGCCATTACTTCAGCAAAGCGCCAAGAAAAATCTTTGGCCACATTCAGCAACATGCGAGTTGGTATTCCTGCGGTCGTGTAAGCAAAGCTTTGGGTCATTTCAAGGAAGCAGCCTTCATCGTCATAGTTGATGTTTAGGCTCAGAAAAGGAAAGCGTGTGTGTGCAAGGTTTAGTAACTTTTGCAATTCATGATCAATCAGCACGTGATCCGACAGGGTGGCCCCGGCGCATGAATATGCTTTTCCAATGAAGCAAATCAGCTTGTTTTCAAGATCGAGTTTCAATTCGAACGGATAGGCCAAGTTGTAACTTCGGCTGATAGCCAAGGCGCCACTCTCTAGCTGGCGAGTTAGGACGCCTTTTTTTTGCAAGGCTTTATCTAAGTTTTCTAAGCTCACTAGCTCGAGAGGTATCACTGACTTGACCGTGTCAGCGGGCTGCGATCGGGTTTCATCAAACATTTCGACCAAGTGATGTGCAAATCGTGGGATTTCACGCCAATCCACACCCATTGTTTTCAGCTGTTTTTCTAAGTGCTTGAGGATCTCCGTGAACACATGAGGATTGACGCGAGCTTCAGGGCTTGAAGTCTGTGCAGGAACATCTCGATAGAAATGCTCAGGTCTTTGCATGGCAAAAGACTTGTAATGGGTCAAGTCGTTAATGAGCACCCGCGGTTTGATGCCGAAGAAATAGTGCTTGACGCCTTTGTCATCACAAACCCGGTCGTAAAAAACCTGGATGTGTTGGGTTAGCTTGGTTAGGCCGCCGTACTTTTGAATGAGATCTTCCATCGCGTGACAAATAGTTTCCTGTTTGGGATGGATTGAAATGGATTACTTTTCCTTTTCAAAGATTTATGGAGAATCTGTAATCAAAATTAAAGTTTTGTAATGAAGCTGGCTCAAAGGCTGCAAGTAACGAAAATGACTACATGAACGTTTTACTAATAGAAGACGAACAACACATCGCTGACTTTGTGGTGCAAGGACTAGCTCAATATGGCATCAACGTTGTCCACGAGGCGGATGGATTCACAGGGCTCAATTCGGCCTTGAGTGGTAGGCAAGATGCCATCGTGCTTGACGTCGTGCTTCCGCTGTTGGGTGGTTTTGAGGTGCTTCAAGAGCTCCGCAAACGTCAGATCTTCACGCCTGTTGTCATGCTCAGTGCCAGTGCCGATTTACAAGATAAATTAAAAAGTTTCAATTTAGGCGCTTTGGACTATGTGCCTAAGCCGTTCCATCTTGAAGAATTGGCGGCTCGTTTAAAACTTGTTGTGGAACGTAAGCAAGACAAATTCGAAAAAGCAATTTCGCATGGAGGTGTGACGCTGGATCGATTGCGCAGGGAAGTGATTTGGCAGGATCGTGCCACCTTGTTGACGCAGCGCGAATTCGCTTTGCTTGAGTGTTTGATGCAATCGCCGGGGCAGATTTTTTCAAAACAAAAAATTCTTCAAAGAGTTTGGAAAATCGATTTTGAAACGGGCACCAACCTAATCGAAGTGACCATACAACGGTTGCGAAAAAAAATCACAGCCCCAAATGAGATCGACTTGTTTCCGATTGAAACCATTCGTGGCATTGGATACAGATTTAGTGGAAAGAGATAGAGATGAAAAAATCGCTCCGTACGCACACAACTTTGGTGGTGGTTATAGGCGCCATATTGGTCATTTTTTTGAACCGTATGACGGCGGAATTTTTCTTTCCCATCTACTTGAATCAATATTTCTCAGACAACTTGCGGATGAGTTTGCATAGAGAAATTGCCAATCCAAAATTCAATGGCAAAGCTGAGGACCTGCATGAAAACCTGATGCGTAGTCTGAGTGATTTGGGGCCAAGTGAAGTGTTCGTCAGCATTGATGGCGCCCTATCAGGTGAAGCGTTAGGACAGATACCTTCTTTGGCATCGTCTAGGCAATTGGAGGGCGACACTCAGCAAAACGAGGTTGAGTCTCAAGGCGTTCGATGGCTTGTTTTTCAAACGGCAACCACGCATGGTGACGTTCAATTTGGTGTTCAACGCAATGCCATTGAGCGAAATGCTCGACGTATCTTTAGTGCTCGGGTGAAGATGTTGGAGTTCCAGCTTCCAATGATCGTCGCGCTTGTTATAGGTCTCGCGTATTTCATGAGTTGGTTTATGTTGCGCCCGCTTAAAAAATTGCAAGAGCACATCAGAGTCAATATCAGCCACACAGATGTACAAGTGATCAATGATCAAAGTCATTACAAAGAGTTTTCTGATTTCATTCGATATTTCAATGAGCTGATTGAAAAACTACAGAGAAGTCGTGATCAAGCGAGTCGTTTTTCGAGCGATGCCGCACACGAGCTTCGAACGCCCCTGACGGTCATTCGTGCTTACCTCGATCAGCTGATTAATAAATTACCCGACAGCTCGGAAAATCAAGCTCAAGTTGCATTGATCGCCGATGAGGTGGAGCGATTGATTTCTATTAGCGACAAGTTGCTGAAGCTTTCGCAAGCGGATGCAGGCAGCATCGCATTGGATATGCAAGATACAAATATCACCGAGTTGTTGGCTGAATTACTTGATGACGTGACCTTGACGGATGGCTCTTTGACGTTGAAAACAGACATTGCGCCTAACCTGATTGTCAAATGTGACAGCACGCTGGTTTGGCAACTTGTGAACAACTTGATCAACAACGCCATTAAGTTCAATATGCCGAATGGTTTGCTGGAAGTCAAAGCTGAGAGACAAGGAGATGCGGTCTTTTTTTCCATCACTAACACCACGTTCTCAAGCATTGACAATATGGAAGCCAATGCTTTCAAACGGTTTTTTCGTGAAGTGCACAGCCATGAGTTTTTAGGGAAAAAGATCCCTGGAGCTGGACTGGGGTTGAGTCTTTGTTATGAAATCGTCAAAGCTCATAAGGGACATATCCAGCTCACCACTTCTGAACCTCACTTTGTCAAGGTTGGCGTGCGACTGCCTATCCATGAGGTGAGCCTCTCAAAATGAGGCGAGGTCGTAAGTCTTTGTACTTTGACAGCACAAAGACCGCGGGCAACAAACCAAGAGGAAGAAGAATGGCACCGATGTTCATGAATGCATCTGTGTGCAACAACCCGAACCCCACTGCAGACAGTGCCAATCCCCACGGCACCAGTTGATGCAATTCAATTTTGGGTAGCTTTTTCATCGCCACGGTTTTTATGAGTTGTGATTGATGCCGACGGATTTGTGATGAAGGTTTAAGTTTATCCTTATCAGCTAGCTCTCAACATGTATCGGTTTCGAGGTGAGAAAACTTGGGGCTCATGTTGGGATGTCGGTTAAACCGACATTGTGTCGGTAGAGGAAAGTATGTATCAGTCCTCTGCGTCAAAGAGTTATTTTTGACTTCACGCAAGAAAAAAATCTTGCTGCACACAGTTTGTGCGTCGCAATTTCACATTCAAAAGCCATCAGCGGTGGCGGTTCAAACTGCTTAAACAACGGCGTCAATGCTGGATTTCAAATTCAACTCGACGCCATTGCTGGCCTTCAAACAGCCTCAAGAAACACGCATTTGGGACGGTTCATTCAGACCAATCTCAAATGTAATCATTTCCTACCAAAACACTACCGGTAGCGTATTGGCATTGTTTTCAACACCAGATATAGTGTCAGTGCACAAAACAAAAAAGCCGTGCTGTAACACGGCTTCTTTGCCCCTGATCTGTCTGACCAAGGGAAGTTTTTGACAACTAGGTCTCAACAGCCATTATGTTGCCATGAATTTGGGTGCTGGTCGGACTTTTTTTATCGGGTACAAGCTTTTAGAAAAACAGTTCATTGCATATCTCAAGTCTTTTTTGGCTTGTTCTGCCATCAAATCTATTTTTGATTGGCGGTGACGGCAAGGTCTGAATTGAGTGTGTGCAACTATGTTGTGTGTAACCTTTGCCTCGTGTTGTTCGAAGAAATTTGCGATGTCTGTAGCTGTGTAATCCATGCAGATATTTATCAATCGCCAAATAAAACCACATTTATTCTTTACCAAACTTAATCGTTCTGTGCCCCTTTGCTAAATACGTAAAAGGGAACCGTATGCGTTACAAAGAACTGATTGCAAACAGCAGAACAAACGAGGGCAGGCAGTGGACTGCTGACGATGAAACGCAGCAGCTAGTGCAGCAGATGGATAGGCAGGACAACATTCGTGCGTTGAATGTTTACTTCAAGGATGTACACATCACCAACGCCGTAAAAGTTCTCGCATCACGTCCCGACTGCAAATGGTTTTTTGATTTGATGGCTATAAAGCTGCATCAACTAGATGCTGATGGTGTGGTAATCGTCCCCTAGAACGGTAATCGTCCCCTAGAACCAAAGGCGTGAGGGTAATCCTCCCCTTTTGCAAGGGGCGCAGAAGTAGAAACGTTACGCAGCCATGGCCAGTCGCTGCTTAGGTGTGAATCCGCCCAAGGCCATATTCGGGCGGTCGTGGTTGTAAGACCACATCCACTTCGTCGCAAAGTCTTGCACCTCTGCCAAGTCTGACCAATAGTACTGTGACAGCCATTCATACCGCACCGTCCTATTGAACCGTTCAACATAAGCGTTTTGTTGAGGGTTGCCTGGCTGAATATATTCAAGCCTGATGTCCATCTCTTGCGCCCATGTTTGGATGGCCGCACTGATGTATTCCGGGCCGTTGTCACAGCGAATCACCTCGGGCTTACCCCGCCAAGAAATGATTTGCTTGAGCTCCCGAATCACACGCTCTGATGGCAATGAGAAGTCCGCCTCCATACCAATGGCTTCGCGGTTGAAGTCGTCAATGACATTGAACAATCTAAATGTTCGGCCGTCTTCTAACTGGTCGTGCATGAAATCCATCGACCAGACTTGGTTGATCGCGTGCGGCACCGTCAAGGCTTCAGGCCTCTCACGCACAAGCCGTTTACGCGGCTTGATCCGCAAATTGAGCTCTAGCTCCTTGTAAATCCGATATACACGCTTGTGGTTCCATTTGAAGCCCTTGACGTTACGCAGATACAAATAGCAAAGACCGAAGCCCCAGTTGCGATGGTTATCTGTCAACCTGATCAGCCAAGTGGCCACTTCGTCGTTCTCAGCATCGAGCTTGCGCTCGTAGCGATAGCAGGACTCGCTGATGCGAAACGCTTCGCACGCAACACGAATGCAAGCGCCTCGTTCTGTCACCGCCTTTTTGGCCATCTCCCTTCTGCGAGATGGCCTCACCACTTTTTTTCTAGCGCCTCCGACACGATCTCGGCCTTGAGCTTTTCTTCAAGGTACATCTTCTTTAAGCGGCGGTTTTCTTCTTCGAGCTCTTTCATGCGCGACATCATGGACACATCCATGCCGCCGTACTTGGCCCGCCATTTGTAAAACGTCGCGGTGCTGATGCCTAATTCACGGCAAATATCTGGAACACCGATGCCAGCTTCAACACGTTTGACGGCGTCCATGATTTGGCTGTCGCTGAATTTTGATCTCTTCATATAGAACCTCTTCCATTGGAAAAAATTCTACTTCTCACGCCTTTGGTTCTAGGGGACGATTACCG
>CANCGU010000092.1 GCA_947377705.1 Comamonadaceae bacterium | reverse complement strand
ACCATCCGCACCGAGGGTTTGAGACGGTGACCTACATGATTGCAGGTCGCATGCGACACAAGGACAGTGGCGGCCACGAAGGCTTGCTGCAAAACGGCGGCGTGCAATGGATGACGGCCGGTCGCGGCCTCACCCACAGCGAAATGCCCGAGCAGGAAGAAGGCGTGATGGAAGGGTTTCAGCTCTGGCTGAACCTGCCCGCCAAAAACAAACTCTGCGAACCTTGGTACCGCGACATTCAAAGTGAAGAAATTCCCGAAGTCACCACACCAAACCGCGTGTTGGTCCGCGTCATTGCGGGCCAGTCACACGGAACTGACGGCGCCATGCAGCGCGAACACACTGAACCCTTTTATGTGGATTTGCATTTCCCAGCCACGGATGATGCGGTGTTTGAGCAAACTTTACCCGCCGCGCACAACGCATTTGTGTATGTGTACCGTGGTGGTTTAGATGTGGTGCAAGGTGACAAAACCACAGCGGTCCCGATCAAGCGCATGGCTGTTCTTACCACCGGTGGTGATGGGTTGGTCTTGCGCGCGCAAGCCAACACACGCGCCATTGTGATTGCAGGCAAGCCTTTGCACGAGCCTATCGCGCAATATGGCCCATTTGTGATGAACACCCGCGAAGAGTTGGTGCAAGCCGTGGACGACTTCCGTGCCGGTTTGATGGGCTGAACCCGCAGTACAAAACTTTACGAAACTTGTGCTGTCGCGCACAGACGCGTTACACAGACGGTTCACAGTACGAACTTGACAGAGGCATCTCGCCTCTGACTTCAAGGGACTTTTATGACACGTTTGAACACCACCCGTTTCGCACTTTCTGTTTTATTGGCAGGCAGCGCCTTAGCGGCTGTTATCCCTGCCCAAGCCCAGCCCATGATGGGCGACATGGGCATGCACCACGACGACAGCCGTATGCATGAGCGCATGACGAAACAAATGGAAAAGAACCAAACCGACTTGAAAGCGAAGTTGCATTTGGCGGCGTCTCAAGAAGGGGCTTGGAACGCGTTTGTACAAGCCACCAAACCGCCGGCAAAACCCATCGCAGAAGGCGTGGACCGCGCCGAGCTTGCGGCACTAAAGACACCTGAACGCTTAGACAAAATGAATGCGGTACACCTTGCCCATCTGAAAGCGATGGAGGCGCACATGAAGCAACGCAACGATGGCGTCCGTGAGTTTTACAACCACCTCAGCGCTGAACAACAAAACGTGTTTGACGCAGAAACCCTACGTGGCCCATCACACATGATGGGCCCAAGAGGCAAACGCGATTAAATATCGATGTTGGCCGCGCGCAAGGCGTTGTTTTCAATGAAGTTGCGGCGAGGCTCGACCTCGTCGCCCATCAGCATGGTGAACACGCGATCGGCTTCGATGGCGTCGTCAATCTGCACACGTAATAAACGACGAACCGTGGGGTCCATCGTGGTTTCCCAGAGCTGAGCAGGGTTCATCTCGCCCAAGCCCTTGTAGCGCTGACGTGCGGTGGCGTTTTCGGCTTGACCGATCAACCACTTCATGGCTTGGCGGAAGTCAGAAACTTTTTCTTCCTTGGCCTTTTCGCCTTCACCACGGTGCACCTTAGAGCCCTCACCGACCAAATCACGGAAGGTTTGTGCAGCTTCGGCTAAGGCCGCGTAATCAGCGCCATGCACGAAGTCTTGGGTGATCACGCTGCTCTTGACATTGCCATGGTGACGACGGCTGATGCGCAAAATGGGCTTGTCGGTACGAACATCAAACTCACCCGAAGCCTCTGAGCCGCTGCCGAGTTCGCGTAATTTTTCTTGCATCGCCACCGCAGACTTTTCAGCATCTGCCACGGTGTCTAAATTGACAGATACGCCATCGGCCATCGCGCGCAAGGCTTCGGCATCCATGAAGCCGCTCAAACGTGCAATCACCGACTCGGCCACTTGATGTTTGCGTGCCAACTCACCCAAGGTGTCGCCACTTAAGGTTTGTGCGTTTGCACCACCGGTCGTGATGCTGGCGTCTTTCAAGGCGATGCGCAACAAAAAGCCATCCAAGGCTGATGCGTCCTTGAGGTACAGCTCTTCTTTGCCAGCCTTCACTTTGTACAACGGGGGTTGCGCAATGTAGATGTGGCCGCGCTCCACCAGCTCTGGCATTTGGCGATAGAAGAAGGTAAGCAACAGCGTGCGAATATGGGCGCCGTCCACGTCGGCGTCGGTCATGATGATGATTCTGTGATAGCGCAGCTTATCCACATTAAAGTCATCGGTGGCTGATTTGCCAGACTCCGCACTGGCTTTGCCAATGCCGGTCCCCAAAGCGGTGATGAGCGTCAAGATTTCGTTGCTGGTCAACAGCTTTTCGTAACGTGCTTTTTCAACGTTCAAAATCTTGCCGCGCAAAGGCAAGATGGCTTGAAATTTACGGTCACGGCCTTGCTTGGCAGACCCCCCCGCAGAATCGCCCTCCACAATGTAGATTTCGCACAGCGAAGGGTCTTTTTCCTGGCAATCGGCCAATTTACCTGGCAAGCCCATGCCGTCCAACACGCCTTTGCGGCGCGTCATTTCGCGGGCTTTCCGTGCAGCTTCACGCGCACGCGCAGCTTCCACAATCTTGCCGCAAATGATCTTGGCATCGTTGGGACGTTCTTGCAAATAATCAGTCAGTGTTTTGGCGACGATGTCTTCCACGGGTGCACGCACCTCGCTCGACACCAACTTGTCTTTGGTCTGACTGCTGAATTTCGGCTCAGGCACTTTGACGGACAACACGCAGCACAAGCCTTCGCGCATGTCGTCGCCTGTCACTTCGACTTTGGCCTTCTTGGCAAATTCGTTTTCTTCGATGTACTTGTTGATGACACGGGTCATTGCCGCACGCAAACCTGTCAGGTGGGTGCCACCGTCACGCTGTGGAATGTTGTTGGTGAAGCACAAGACGTTTTCGTTGTAACCGTCGTTCCACTGCATGGAGACTTCCACACCAATGCTGGTGCCTGGAATGCCGCCATACGTGTCCGCAGGGCGATCACCTTCGGCATAGAACGCATTCGGGTGCAACACCTTCTTGCCTGAATTGATGAAATCCACGAAGCCCTTGACACCACCCGCACCAGAGAAGTCGTCTTCTTTGCCTGTGCGCTCGTCCATCAAGCGGATGCGCACGCCATTGTTCAAGAAGCTAAGTTCGCGCAAACGCTTGCTCAAAATCTCGTAATGAAAATCCGTGTTTTGTGTGAAGATTTCTGTGTCGGGTAAGAAGTGAACTTCTGTGCCGCGTTTTTCGGTATCTCCCGTGATGCGCATGGGAGAAACTTCCACACCATTCACCACTTCGATCAAACGGTTTTGCACAAAACCTTTGGAAAACTCCAAAGTATGTACTTTGCCATCACGACGAACGACCAAGCGCAGCGACTTAGACAGTGCGTTCACGCAAGACACACCCACGCCATGCAAACCACCAGACACTTTGTAGCTGTTCTGGTTGAATTTGCCACCGGCATGTAATTCTGTCAGTGCAATCTCTGCAGCACTGCGCTTAGGCTCGTGCTTGTCATCCATCTTCACACCTGTTGGAATGCCACGACCGTTGTCAGTCACACTGATGGAGTTGTCGCTATGGATAGTGACCACAATGTCATCACAATGACCTGCCAAAGCTTCGTCAATTGAGTTGTCTACCACCTCAAACACCAAATGGTGAAGACCTGAACCATCGGATGTGTCGCCGATATACATGCCAGGACGCTTACGAACCGCCTCCAGACCTTCCAAAATTTGGATGGAGCCTTCACCATAGCCTTCACCGGCTGGAGGTGTTACTGAGTTGTCAGGGGTTTGAGTGGGTTCGGTCATAGCAAGTCTTCGTGCGTGAGGCACAAGCGCCTCACGATTTCAATCAGTAAAAAGGGAAACAACAACGCGTTAGATACGCATTGGCATCACCACGTATTTGAAGGTGGCGTTGTCTGGAATGGTGATGAGGGCAGAACTATTGGAATCTGCCAAATCAACCTGCACCATGTCTTGGTCCATATTGGTCAAAGCATCAATCAGATACGTCACGTTGAAACCAATTTCAATGGCATCGCCGTTGTAATCAATTTCGAGTTCGTCGACCGCTTCTTCTTGTTCTGCATTGCTAGATGCCACGCGCAACACGCCTGGTTCGAGGTTCAGGCGAACACCTTTGAACTTCTCGCTGGTCAAAATCGCTGTGCGTTGCAAAGTCGCCAACAAGGCCGTACGGCCCATGGTGATGGTATTTTTGTGATTTTTTGGAATCACGCGGTTGTAGTCAGGGAATTTGCCTTCGACCAACTTGGTCACAAACTCCATGCCTTCAAAAGTGAACTTGGCTTGGTTGCCTGCAAATTGCATTTCAATCGCACCTTCTTTGTCGCTCAACAAACGCTGCATTTCGAGCACTGTTTTGCGAGGCAAGATAACTTCTTGACGGGGTACCTCAACATCCAAAGTGGCAGATGAAAAAGCCAAACGGTGACCATCTGTCGCAACCAAACTGAGTTGCTTGCCTTCCGCCACAAACAAAATACCGTTCAAGTAATAACGTATGTCGTGCACTGCCATGGCAAATGACACTTGATGCAACAGCTCTTTCAGCGTCTTTTGTGGCACGCTGAACGAAGGGCCAAAGTTGGCAGCTTCTTGCACCAATGGAAAATCTTCAGCAGGCAAACTCTGCAGAGTGAAGCGGCTTTTGCCACCTTTCAAAATCAATTTGTTTTGGTTAGATTCCAAACTTACGGTTTGATCTGAAGGCATGGTGCGCAAGATATCAATTAACTTGCGAGCGCCTACTGTGGTGGTGAAGTTGCCTGCGTCACCATCGAGTTCAGCGGTGGTGCGAATTTGGATTTCTAAATCACTGGTGGTCAGTTGCAAGGCACTGCCTGTTTTGCGAATCAACACGTTTGCCAAGATAGGCAATGTATGGCGACGTTCAACGATGCCTGCAACAGATTGCAGAACTGACAAAACCTTGTCTTGTGTTGCTTTCAGTACGATCATCTCTTCCTCTTGTTTTCTTTATTTAAATTAGTAGTAGTAGATAAGCAAAGCATCTTTCTGTGGACAACAGCATTTTCCTCTTTTTTTTCAAGTACTTGAGTTGACCTTTAGGGTGTTGGCAAGCTTGCTTTTTTGCTGTCGTTGAAAACTGGATAACTTTACTTTTTCTACTTTTCTGTGGATAACTCTGGCGTTATCCAGAAACTATTCACAAGGTTGTTCTTTTTGACGGTTAACCCTTGAGTGTTTGTTCTAAAACGTGCAATTGTTGATTGAGATCAGCCATTTGCTGGCGTTCTGCGGTGATTTTGCGAACAGCATGAAGGACTGTGGTGTGATCACGCCCTCCAAACAGCTCACCAATCTCAGGAAGGCTCTTTTGTGTGAGTTCTTTGGCCAAGTACATGGCAATCTGGCGAGGTCGTGCAATCGATGCAGGACGCTTCTTAGAGTACATGTCCGCGACTTTGATTTTGTAATAGTCAGCAACCGTTTTTTGGATGTTTTCGACCGAAATTTGGCGGTTCTGAATAGACAGCAAATCGCGCAAGGCATCGCGTGCCAATTGAATTGAAATTTCCTTTTGATTGAAACGCGAATAAGCCAAGATTTTGCGCAAAGCGCCTTCCAGCTCACGCACGTTAGAACGCACGTTTTTGGCAACAAAAAAGGCGACTTCTTCGGGCATTTCAGACCCTTCAGCGCGTGATTTACTGATCAAAATAGCCACACGCATTTCCAATTCGGGGGGCTCAATGGCTACGGTCAAACCGGCATCAAAGCGTGAAACCAAACGTTCGTGAATGTCCGTCAACCCCTTTGGATAAGTGTCACTCGTCATGATGATGTGAGACTTTTTAGCCAGCAAAGCTTCAAAAGCGTTGAAAAACTCTTCTTGTGTGCGTTCTTTGTTGGCAAAGAACTGAACATCGTCAATTAAAAGAAGATCTAACGAGTGGTAGCGCTCTTTGAATTCGTCAAAAGTTTTGCGCTGATAGGCTTTAACCACATCCGAAACAAATTGCTCAGCATGGATGTAGAGAACTTTGGCATCGGGCCGTTCACTTAACAACTTATTTCCCACGGCGTGCATCAAATGGGTCTTACCTAGACCTACACCACCATAAATGAACAAAGGGTTGTAAAGCTGCCCTGGCATGGTTGCCACATGCATTGCTGCGGCGCGTGCCATGCGGTTCGCCGTGCCCTCAACCAAGGTGTCGAAGGTCAGTGCAGTATTAAGGCGCGTGCGAGGTCCGGTAGGGATACCTTCTTCAAGCCCCACAAAGCTTTCAGGAAGCGATTCAAGCTCTTGCGAGAAAGATACAGGCTTAATCCTGATAGGAGTTTCCTTAGGAGTAATCGCTAACTCAACTTGAATGGATTGGCCGTACATTTGCTGGAGCAAACCAGCAATTCGATGGGCGTACTGGGCACGAATCCAATCCAATTTAAAGCGATTGCCAACCAAAATAACGACTTTGCTGAAGTCTTCAGCAACGTTGGCAACGAGCGGTTTGATCCACGTATTGAATTGTTGTTCTGGCAATTCCTGTGCGAGTTGATCGACACAAGCTTGCCATAAACCTTCACCAGAACCCGGTGGTAGGCCGTCGGCAGCAGAAGATGGAAGACCCTGGTTCATGAGATATTTTTCTGTGGATAGCTGTCTTCAAAAGACAGGCAATTGAGCACTTTATCAAAAAATTATCCACAGGTCACCTAAATCCTTGAGACTTTTTAAAAAGCAAAGTAAAAAAGAGTGTGGATAAAAGTCAGCAAGTGCCCCAAAAGTTTGAGATAATCATTGGTTTCCCTGATCTCTCAGGGCTTAGCTTTTTGGAAAAATCATGAAACGCACTTACCAGCCTTCTAAAACTCGCCGCGCCCGTACCCATGGCTTTTTGGTCCGTATGAAAACTCGCGGTGGCCGCGCTGTGATCAACGCACGTCGCGCCAAAGGTCGCAAGCGTCTGGCTGTCTAATTTTTGACCGCTGAACAGGCCCGCGACCCAAGCGCCGTGGAACGTCTGCAACAGTGGTCAGAATTTCAGGCTGTCATGTCGGCAGGCTCTGTGGCGCGTACGCCGCATTTTGTGTTGCACCAGTGGCAACCACCTGTCAAAGCCTCTACAGGGTCTGGGTTTGAACAAACCCCGACCCTGTTTGTCGATGGTGTCTTGATGATGGGCGCACTCACACCCAAACGGTGGGCGAAGCGCGCGGTCACGCGCAATTTAATTCGACGTCAAATTCATGCGGTTTCACGCGAATTTGAAAAAGGCTTAATGCCGACAGCCTATGTGGTTCGGTTGCGGGCAACGTTCAATCTTCAAACGTTTGTCAGTGCATCTTCAGATGTGTTGAAACAAACGGTGCGCGAAGAGCTCAAACAATTGTTTGGCCGTGTGAGCGCCGCAGCATGATGCAGTCATTCTTAATGATGCTGGTGCGTGGATACCGTTTGCTACTGAGTCCTTGGCTCGGGTCTTCGTGCCGGTTCGAGCCGACATGTTCTGTGTATGCACTGCAAGCTTTAGAGCTTCATGGCGCTGCACACGGCAGTTACCTAACCTTGCGTCGTTTGGCACGCTGCCAACCTTGGTGTGCGGGGGGACATGATCCTGTGCCACCTGCTTTGTTTACCTCTTTGACCTCTTCCAACGCCGGAAAGAAAACTTCATGAACGACATTCGCCGCACCATTTTGTGGGTGATCTTTGGATTCTCCATGGTTCTTCTGTGGGACCAATGGCAAGTCCACAACGGAAACAAAGCCACCTTCTTCCCAACGCCTGCTCAGCAAGTCAAAGTTGCTGCCGATGCGGCGTCCGCCGTACCGCAAGCGGCTGGTATACCTGCCCCTGTTGCGCCACAAGGCGTCGTGGCGGTGCCTGTGGTCGAAACACGCGCAGCGACCAAAGAACTTGTCCAAGTCGAAACAGATTTGTTCAAACTCAGCTTTGACACCGAAGGCGGCACATTGGCACGCGTGGAGTTGTTGAAGCACGATGACGAACAAAAGCCGGGTCACAAAATTGTGTTGCTCGACGACAGCAAGGACCGCATCTACACCGCACAAACGGGTTTGATTTCTAGTGTTCCCGGCGTCGCATTGCCGACACACAAATCGGTGATGACGGTGCGTCCTGGGGCGCGCAAACTCAAAGATGGCGACAACGAGCTGTCCATCACGTTTGAATCTGCCGCACAAAGCGGCGTGAAGCTGGTCAAGACTTACACCGTTAAGCGCGGCGCCTATGACATGGCCGTCAAACACGACATCGTGAACACGGGCGCGCAAGACGTGGCGCCGCAGTTGTATTTCCAGCTGGTGCGCGATGGCAATAAGCCTGCTGGTGAATCGTCGTTTTATTCCACCTTCACTGGCCCTGCGATTTACACAGAAGCCAAGAAGTATCAAAAAGTGGAGTTTGCCGACATCAAAAAGAAAAAAGTCGATGTTGAAAAGCAATCTAGCACCGGCTACATCGCGATGGTGCAACATTACTTTGCCAGCGCATGGGTTTTGCCTGACGGCATGAACCGTGACATTTCTATCGATGCGGTGGACATTGGCTCGACCATGCCAGACTGCTGTTACCGTGTGACCCTGATTGCGCCTCTGGACGCTATCAAACCAGGTCAAACCAAGAGCGTGGCGGCAACTTTGTATGCCGGCCCACAAGAAGAGAAAAAACTCGAAGCACTTTACCCAGGCTTGGAGCTGGTCAAAGACTATGGCTGGCTGACCATTTTGGCCAAGCCCCTGTTTTGGTTGTTGCACCAACTCAACAACATCTTGGGTAACTGGGGCTGGTCGATCGTCAGCTTGGTGGTACTGCTCAAAGCGGCCTTCTACTGGTTGAATGCCCACGCTTACCAAAGCATGGCCAAGATGAAAGCGATCAATCCAAAAATCATGGAAATGCGCGAACGTCTCAAAGACAATCCGCAGCAAATGCAGATGGAGATGATGAAAATCTACCGCGAGGAAAAAGTCAACCCGATGGGTGGCTGCGTCCCTATTGCGTTGCAAATTCCCGTGTTCATTGCTCTCTACTGGGTGTTGTTGTCGACCGTAGAAATTCGCAACGCACCTTGGGTGGGTTGGATTCACGACCTGTCTGCGCCCGATCCTTATTTCATCTTGCCGCTGTTCATGACGCTCACCACCTTGTTGCAAACCGCATTGAACCCCGCGCCACCAGATCCCATGCAAGCCAAGATGATGTGGATCATGCCGCTGGCCTTCAGCGTGATGTTCTTCTTCTTCCCAGCCGGTTTGGTGCTGTACTGGATCACCAACAACGTGCTGTCGATTGCGCAACAATGGCTCATCAACATTCGCATGGGTGTGCCCCCGCAATTTAACTTGCCCAAGTTCTAATTTAGAAATTTGGTCAAACCAAAGCCCGCCTCCTTCATCGGTTGGCGGGTTTTTTTCTGGACAATCTAGCCATGCTTGCTCAACACGACGCGCCCATCATCGCCATTGCCACTGCT
>CANCGU010000091.1 GCA_947377705.1 Comamonadaceae bacterium | reverse complement strand
GAGACAGCACCTTTGCTTTTCACGGCTTTGAACAACCAATTCTTCAGCACCAACATGGGTGCGCCCATGGCCAACTTACCCGTGGTGATTTTCCAGTTCGCCATGAGCCCTTACGACAACTGGGTGCGTTTGGCATGGGCGGGTGCGCTTCTCATCACTTTGACCGTGTTGGTACTCAATGTCTTAGCGCGTGTCTTCTTCCGCGACAAAGTCAGCTCCTAATTTCAATTGGATTTAAAAATGTCTGAAACCCAAACAGCAATCAAAAACGCCATCGAAGTTCGCGACCTGAACTTCTTCTACGGTAAGTTCCAAGGCCTTCGCAATGTCACCATGGACATCGCCGAGCGCAAAGTCACCGCCTTCATCGGCCCATCGGGTTGTGGCAAGTCCACCTTGTTGCGCACCTTGAACCGCATGTACAGTCTTTACCCGGGCCAACGTGCGGAAGGCCAAATCAATTTCTATGGTCAAAACATTCTGGATGCAGGCCAAGACTTGAACCTTTTGCGCGCTCGCATTGGCATGGTGTTCCAAAAACCAACCCCATTCCCAATGACGATTTACGACAACATCGCTTTTGGTGTGCGTCTTTATGAAAACCTCAGCAAAACTGAGATGGACGAGCGTGTCGAGTGGGCATTGACCAAAGCTGCGCTTTGGACCGAAGTCAAAGACAAGTTGGGTCAAAACGGCTTGTCACTCTCGGGTGGTCAGCAGCAACGTTTGTGCATTGCACGCAGCGTGGCTGTGAAGCCTTCGGTGCTGTTGTTGGACGAACCCACGTCAGCGCTCGATCCCATTTCAACAGGCAAGGTGGAAGAGTTGGTGCACGAGCTCAAAGCCGACTACACCATTGCTATCGTGACCCACAACATGCAGCAAGCGGCGCGTTGCAGCGACTACACCGCTTATATGTATTTAGGCGAGTTGGTGGAATTTGGTGAGACAGAGCAAATCTTCTTCAAACCCAACAAAACCGCCACAGAAGACTACATCACTGGCCGCTTCGGCTAATAGGAGAGATCACCATGCCAGATAAACACCTGTCCTCACAGTTCGACACCGACCTCAACAACATCTCCTCACATGTGATGGAGTTGGGTGGTTTGGTGGAGTCTCAAATTCGTCAAGCGGTTTACGCTTTGTCGCAATTCAGCCCAGAAGCGGCTGACGATGTGCTGGTGACTGAAAATAAAGTCAACAGCTTGGAAGTAGAAATTGACCGTGAAATCGCCTCTGTCATTGGCCGTCGCCAACCGACAGCTCGCGATTTGCGTTTGCTCATGGCCATGTCTAAAACCACAGCCAACCTTGAGCGCGTGGGTGACGAAGCGGCCAAGATTGCACGCATGGTCAAGTCCATCATCGAGGGCTCTGCACCACGTTCTTTGCCATCGAGTGATTTGCGTTTGTCGGCTGATTTGGCCTCGGGTTTGCTGCGCAAAGCCTTGGATGCTTTTGCCCGTTTGGATGTGCCCATGGCGGTCAGCATCTTGCGTGAAGACAACGAAATCGACAAAGAATTCGATGGCTTTGTGCGCAAACTCATCACCTACATGATGGAAGACCCACGCACCATCTCGGCCAGCCTTGATTTGCTATTCATCGCCAAAGCGATCGAGCGCATTGGCGACCACTCCAAAAACATTGCCGAATTCATCATCTACATCGTCAAAGGTGAGGACGTGCGTCACACCCCATTGGCCGATGTCGAATCATCGATGAGTTAATTGAAAGTTTTTTGAAGATGAAAATTGCACGCGTTTTGGTGGTTGAAGATGAGTCGGCGATTGCCGAACTCATCTCGATCAATTTGCGTCATAACGGTATGTTGCCCATGTTGGCGTCGGATGGCGTGGCTGCACAAAAGCACATTGATGAGGTGTTGCCGGATGTGATTTTGCTCGACTGGATGCTGCCGGGGCAAAGTGGATTGGAGTTGGCCCGTCGTTGGCGCGCCGATCCCCGTACCAAGACCACGCCTATTTTGATGCTCACAGCACGGGGCGATGAGCCTGACAAAATCGCAGGCCTTGACGCCGGTGCCGACGACTACATCACCAAGCCTTTTTCGACACAAGAGTTGTTGGCACGCATTCGTGCGGTGCTCCGCCGCCGTGCCCCAGAGCAGGCCAGTGATGTGGTGCGCATTGGTGCGTTGCAGCTTGATGGCTCCACCCATCGCGTCAGTTTCAATGACCAAGCTATCAAGCTTGGCCCGACTGAGTTCAAATTGCTAAATTATTTGATGCATCACGCTGAGCGTGTTCATAGTCGCAGCCAACTGCTAGACCGCGTGTGGGGTGACCATGTGTTCATTGAAGAACGCACGGTGGATGTGCATGTGAAACGTTTGCGCGAGGCCTTAGGCGGCGCGGGTAGCATGGTCGAGACAGTTCGTGGCGTAGGATACAGAATCACCCATCAACCCTAAAGCACTTGCAAGGTCTATGTGATCAGTCGCTTTCTTTCGTTTTTCTCTCTTTTAGCCTTTGGTGCCGCTCTTGGCTTTTCATGGGCTGTGATAGGAGATAAGCCTCAGCCTGTCATTTATATGTTGGTTGGGGCTTTGATTGCGGGCGTAGCTTGGATGCTGGTTGACGCTTGGCGCGGTTACCGCGTGCGCTCTTGGCTGCGTCATGGCGATTTGGGCATCGTGCCTCAAATGTCTGGTTGGTGGGGTGTGCTTTTAGAGCGTGCCCGCAAACTTTTGCGTGAACGAGAGCGCAGCATCGATGCTGGCGAGCAGCGTTTGAAAGATTTCTTGTCGGCCATTCAAGCTTCACCCAATGGCGTGGTGATGCTGGATGCCAATGCGCAAATTGAATGGTGCAACCAAACTGCAGCGTCGCAGTTGGGCATTCATCCCGAGCGCGATGTCATGCAACGCATTGGCAACTTGCTGCGCGATCCAGTCTTTACCGCTTACATGGCCGTGGAGCAACCCAATGAGCCGATTGTGATGGCCGGCCGCAAAGACCGCGTGGAGCGCCCTGTGCGTATTTCCGTGCAGCGCCATCGTTATGGGGAAGGCAAACAATTGCTTCTCACCCGAGATGTCACGATGTTGGAGCAGGCAGAAGCCATGCGTCGCGATTTTGTGGCCAATGTATCGCACGAGATTCGCACACCACTCACCGTACTATCGGGCTTTGTGGAAACGCTCCAAACTTTGGAGTTGAATGCGCAAGAGCAAAAACGGTATTTGTTGCTGATGGCAGTTCAGGCCGACCGAATGCAAGGCTTAGTGGAAGACTTGCTGACGTTGTCACGCTTAGAAGGTAGCCCCATGCCTGGCATGCGCAGCGTATTGCCATTGGTGCAATTGTTGCAGTCATGCGAGCAAGAAGCACAAGGTTTATCGCGCTCCATTTCAAATGGCGCTGAGCCTCAAGTCATTGCGTTTCATGCCAATCCTGAACTGGTCAGTGCTTCTTTGTTTGGTGAGGTCCGCGAACTTCAAAGCGCCTTGTCTAACTTGGTCAGTAATGCGGTGCGCTATACCCCCGCAGGTGGACACATCCATGTGTCGGTCGACCGTGGCATAGACGGTAGTTTGTGTTTTGAAGTGCGCGATACAGGTCCTGGCATTGCCCCGGAACATTTGCCTCGTTTGACCGAACGTTTCTACCGTGTCGATCGCAGCCGTTCACGCGAGTCTGGCGGTACGGGTTTGGGTTTGGCCATTGTGAAGCATGTAATGCAACGCCACGGCGGCAGCTTGTCGATTTCAAGCGAGCTGGGGCAGGGCTCTTGTTTTAGATTGACTTTTCCAGCCGCGCGCTGGAGCCTTGACGACTAAGTTGGAACCACTCGGCAATCGCCGCAGAAGAAATGGTTGGCATTCAAAAAACGACGAAATGAGCCGCTTGACCTAGGCTTGTGCATGCTGCATTTGATGCAGCTCATCATCTCACCTGTGCGTCCCGTCCCCTCAAAAGGCGATCCATTTTTTTTGCGGCTGTAACGTAAACCATCATCTTTGATTTCAGAGGTTTCGTGTTTGTGATAAGTCATATCTAGATTCAGAGTGATTTTTTAAGACGTTTTTTCTCAAAGTGCTTAAGAAGCACATAGGTGATCAGGCCAATGAATGCCGAGCCAATCAAGAATCCGCCATAAGCCACAGGCCATGGCGTCCCCTCGGTCATCATTGAAAACTCAGACATGCCGCCGACACCCGCCAAAATGTTGATGGGCATGAACACCACACTGAAAACGGTGAGTTGATTCACCCGCTTGTTCTGGTTGATGTTGATGAAACCAATGGTGGCATCCATCAAAAAGTTGATCTTGTCGAACAAAAACGCCGTGTGGCTGTTGAGCGACTCAATGTTGCGAAGGATTTGCTTTGAATCCGAAATTTGGTCTGGCGTCAGCAATCGACCGCGCATCAAAAAACTCAAAGCGCGTTGCGTGTCCAAAATATTGCTGCGAATGCGCCCGTTTTGATCTTCTTCTTCCGCAATGTCAGCCAAGATGCCAGCAGCTTCTTGGTCGGTGATGGCTTCGCTCAAGACGTGTCGACCCACGATGCCCAGTTTGGCATAAATGTTTTCAAGCGAATCTGCAGAAACCTCAACATCAGCGCCATACAGGTCTAACAACAAGTCAACGCAGTCGGTTACATAACCAGGTTGCGTCAACGCTCGACGACGTTGGAGACGAAAAACAGAAAGCTCTTCGTTACGTAATGAAAACAAGATCCCACCGTGCAAAATAAAAGCGACAGGTACGCTTTTAGAGTGATCATCTCGATCAAATAAAAAATTGGAGTGCAGATGGATGTCGTCGTTCTCTTCGACATGAAATCGTGCACTGACCTCTAAGTCTGTTGCTTCGATGGGGTCTGGTAACTCAACACCGAAATGCGAACCCACAAACACCCGTTCTGCTTTGGATGAGTTGATCAAATCAACCCAAATTGGTTTGGCACCTTCTAGGTCTTTGCGGCCCGTGATGGGAATATTTCGTAGTCGTCCCTCGACCAATTCATAAACATTGATCTTGCTGTCCTCAAAGTCTGGTTCTCGATCGCCGGCAATGTCGGCACGTCGCTCGTCAGAAATTTCCCACAGCACATCGTTTTCACGCGCTTTAGGAATCTTGCCCCATAGTTTTTTTGCATCCTCTAACGGCAAGGCATCGAGGTAACCACCTAATTCAGTGGCGCTTTGTTTGGCAATGAAATTGTGGAGCTCGGCATCGTGTTGTTTTTGTAGCAAGGACTCTACAAAGTCGTGCTTGTGCATGTGTTGACTATGGACAATGCCATCCACTAATTTTTGTTTGTTCAACATATCGATCAAGTTTTTCAGTGACATGGCATAGCAAAGGCGGTCGAGTCTCGGTCACCTAATTTATTAAATTTCTGTGACATAGGTGTGACGAAGGCTGCTAAAAAATTCTTTCAGGCGTGAGCCTGATGCCAAATGAAATCCAACGTGTGCCCATCGTTCCGTTAAATTGTTGGCCGATGGTCGTGTCGATTTGAAAAAGCTGAGGAACGATGGCGTAGCGCGCGCCCATTTGCCAATAGGGTTTGGCTTGGTTATCACCAAATGATTCTGCGATGAGCAAGATGCGCTGAGAAGCCTGTATTTCAGCGCCAGCACCCCAAGTGGCTCTATTCGCCTGCGTTGCTTTATCTTTGAGCCAGCCGACATTGGTGTGAAAAATAACCTTGTCGTTGTACGTCGAAAATGAAACGGGAATATAGGCATAGGTGTTGCCTAACAAGTTCGGACCAGGTGCAACGTTGGGGTGATTGACCTTACCAAACGCAAGTCCCCATCCCCACCCATTGGTGGTTAATTCTCTGAATAAGGTTTTCCCTTGAAGGATGAAATCACTTGTTGCTGGCAGGTCCGTGTTTGTTGCATTGCCGCTGCCTGCTGTGATCTCAAAATTTCCAGTGATGTTGCACGCCGGAAGAACCCAAAACTCGCTGCTATTTTTATATGAGCGAGACCACGTTTCAAGTTGACAGCTTTCGGCATTGGTCAGTCTCGCATCGTCCGTGACAAAGGGTCTTGCTGCAAAGCTGTGGCCAGAAGCGGCGATCAGCACCGCAAATAGCCAGCCCTGAATCGTTGTTGAGGTCATCACGCACGTCTTCTTTCACATGTAGTGAGAGAACTTAAGAAAGAGGACGGTCAACCAAATCCCCATGCAAAGCAAAATGCTCAGCAAAACGGCGGCACTGCCTAAATCTTTGCAACGTTTAGAGAGATCATGCCATTGAGGACCCACACGATCGATGGCTGATTCCAGCCCAGTATTTAAGAGTTCAACGATCAAAACAAAAATAACCGATCCTGAAAGAAGAGAAATTTCAACCCAGTTGTTTCCCGTGTAAAACGAGAGAGGTATCAAAATAAAAGCGAGATACGCTTCTTGCTTAAACGCGGGTTCGTGCATAGCCGCTTGCAAACCTTGCAGGGAGTAACCGAACGCGTGAATGACTCGGTTTAACCCACGTCTTTGCTTTTGTAGGTTTTCATGAATTTGATTCATGGGGTAAATTTTTAAAAATCAAAGATGAATTTGCTTCAATAAATTTCGGGAACGATCATCTCGCCGGGTACAGGATGACGGATGTAATCTGGATTGCGCACACGCGCGGGTAGTGCAATATCTGGGTGCTCGATTTCGTGATAATTGAAATGGCCCAGCAAGTGGTGAATGCAATTCAATCGCGCACTCTTTTTGTCCACCGCTTGCACCACCCACCACGGTGCTTCTGGGATGTGCGTGCGATCAATCATGGTTTCTTTGGCGACGGTGTAGTCTTCCCATCGGCGACGACTTTCTAAATCCATAGGGCTGAGTTTCCATTGCTTCAGAGGATCGTGAATACGACCTAAGAAGCGTGCGTGCTGCTCATCGTCTGTGATGGAGAACCAATACTTGATCAAGGTGATGCCGCTGCGCGCCAGCATTTTTTCAAATTCTGGAACAGTGCGGAAGAACTCTTCATATTCATCGTCATTGCAAAAACCCATGACGCGTTCGACACCTGCGCGGTTGTACCAGCTCCGGTCAAACAAAACAATTTCACCAGCTGCGGGTAAATGGGCCACATAACGTTGAAAGTACCACTGTGTGCGTTCGCGGTCGTTGGGTGCGGGTAGGGCGGCCACGCGACACACGCGAGGGTTAAGGCGTTGGGTAATGCGTTTGATCACGCCACCCTTACCGGCTGCATCGCGGCCTTCAAACAAGATCACCACTTTTTGCTTGGTGGCAACTACCCAGTCTTGGAGCTTGACCAACTCACCTTGCAAACGCAAGAGTTCCCGAAAGTAAGTGACACGATGGCTGTTGTCACCGTCTTCGTCGATCGACATTTCTAGCTCTTCGTCCAATGTGTCCAAGATATCATCGCGTAGGCGTTGAATTTGCTCTTCGTCCAATAAGTTTTTATCGCTCATGGTGATTTCCTTTTGTTCACATCATGGCAATTTAGTGTTTCAACTTGATGACTTCTTGTCACCGAATGTTCACATTAGAGATTTACATTTTTTGGATAGTTTTGAAAAATTCTTCCAAAAGGTGTCCTTATTTCATTCCGCATATCTGTCATAGTGACGCTTCTTCTCGTGCTGTCTGGGTGTGCGGTGCGACCGTTTGTGTTGGATCAAACTGCTCAGGCGTTGGCAGGTCAACCGATGGCCAGTGAAGACGATTTGCAACTCGCACGCGAGGCGAGTGCCTTTTACTTGAAGTTTTCTGAGTCGGTTCTCAGAGAAACACCGGGACATCTGAAGTTGGCCGAGGTCGTGTCTGCCGGCTTCACGCAATATGCCTATGCTTTCGTGGCTTTTGATGCAGAAAAAATCGACACTAAAAATCCAAAAGAAGCGGCCCAAATGCGTGAGCGTGCCGCACGTTTGTATGCTCGCGCGCACAAGCATGCCATGGCTGCACTGTCGCGCAGTGATGCCGGTTTTGCCACCGCTTTACGGGCGACGGATCCTCAAAAACAACCCCGGCTTACCCAGGCCCAAGTTCCGCTGGCGTATTGGGCTGCGGCATCACTGGGTGGCCTGATTTCGATGTCCAAAGACGACCCCGATCTTGTGGCCGATTTGCCCTTGTCGATGCGGCTGGCTGAATTGGCTTGGCAAATTCAGCCGTCATACGGTCAAGGTGCGCTGGCCAGTTTGATGGGCACCTTGGAATCTGCCAAGGTGGGCGGCTCAAGGCTCAAGGCGACGCGCTATTTTGACCAAGCGATTGACTTCAGTGGCGGCCAAGAGGCCGGCCCCTATGTGGCAAAAGCTGAGAGCGTGGCGTTGCCCGCAGAAGATAAAAAGCTGTTTGAGCAGCTGCTTCGCAAAGCACTCGACATCAGCCAACAACACCGCAGCTTGCCAAACGAAGTGATGCGTGAGCGTGCGCAGTGGCTACTCGCCTCTGTCGATGATCTTTTCTGAAAGTATTGAATGTCTCCATTGATTAAATTTTTTTTGCAAATGGGTTTAGGCCTGAGCTTGCTGTGTCAGCAAGCTTCATCGTGGTCGGCGCCCGACAAGCAATTGCGTTTGGGAACTCTGGCACCCAAAAATTCGCTCTACCACCGACAGTTGATGGAGGTGGGGGAGGCATGGCGCACGGCACAAGGTGGCAACGCCAAGTTTGTCGTTTACCCAGATGGCAGCCAAGGTGGCGAGACTGAGCTGGCACGTCGCATGCGCATTGGTCAGTTGCAAGGTGCGTTGCTGTCGGTGGTGGGTTTGCGGGAAATTGAGCCCTCTATTGCGGCCCTACAGTCCATGCCTTTGTTGTTCAAGTCATGGGAAGAGGTGGACTACGTGCGTGAAAAAATGCGCCCCGCCATGGAGAAGAAATTTCTTGACAAAGGATTTGTTGTGTTGGCTTGGGGCGATGCTGGTTGGGTACGATTCTTCTCGAAAGAACCTGCGTTCAAGCCTGAGGATTACCAAAAAATGAAATTCTTTGCGTGGGGCGGTGAAGCAGATCAACAAGAAATTATGAAGAGCATGGGCTACACGCCTGTACCGCTGGAGACCAGTGACATCTTGCCTTCAGTGCAAACGGGCATGATCAATGTGGTGCCATCCACGCCTTACTTTGCTTTGGCCAGTCAGGTCTACACCATGGCTCCGAATATGTTGGAAATCAACTGGGCACCCATCGTAGGAGCCTTGGTGGTGACTAAAAAGTCTTGGGATGACATGTCACCTGACACACAAGCCGCTGTGCGCACTGCCAGCGACAAAGCAGGTGCGCAGATTCGCGCCAAAGCACGTCAAGAAGTCGAAGAAGCCGTTGATGCGATGAAGAAGCGTGGGTTGGTGGTGAACAAGCCCAATGCTGAACAAATGCGTGCTTGGAACGAATTGGCCGACAAGCTCTATCCACGCATTCGGGGCACCTTGGTGCCTGCCGATACTTTTGACGAAGTGTTCCGTCATTTGAAGGCTTATCGCGCAGGTAAAGGCAAATGATGGGGCGTTGGTTGCGCGGCCTGATGCAGGCCGATGCATGGCTGGCTGCCTTGGCGCTGGCCTT
>CANCGU010000090.1 GCA_947377705.1 Comamonadaceae bacterium | reverse complement strand
CCGACTGCCAACACTTGATCGATCACAATCTCTTGGCCTACGTCCGCAGCAATCTGTTCTACTTTAATTTTTTCGCCAGCAGCAACACGATACTGTTTGCCGCCGGTTTTTATGACCGCGTACATGTGAGACCTCTAGATAAGAATCTATGTGGATATCTACGGACGGATTTCCGCAGAGCCCGAAATTATAGCAGCGAAAGGCTGCCTGTGGCCCATACCTATAATCTGGCGACGTTTCAACGCTTTTCGTCCCTTTTATCCTAGCCACGCTTTGTCCACCACACCCACCAACCCCTTAGCCCTGATTGCTGCCGACATGGCAGAAGTTGACCGCGTCATCGCCCAACGCTTGGATTCGGGCGTGCCATTGGTGGGCACTGTGTCACAGTACATCATTTCAGCAGGGGGCAAACGCGTTCGCCCCGCCCTGCTGTTGCTCATGGCAGGCGCCTTGGGTTACACAGATGCACAGCGCCACAATTTGGCAGCCGTGGTGGAGTTCATCCACACCGCTACCTTGCTGCACGACGATGTGGTCGACGAATCTACGCTGCGTCGTGGTCGACCTACCGCCAATGAGTCGTTTGGCAATCCTGCCAGCGTGTTGGTAGGTGACTTTTTATATTCCCGCGCATTCCAAATGATGGTGGATTCGGGCGAAATGCGTGTCATGGAAGTGCTGGCTGAGGCCACCAACGTGATCGCCGAAGGCGAAGTGCTTCAACTTATGAACATGCACGACGCCTCGCTGGACGAAGCCGGTTATTTGCGCGTGATTCGCTCCAAAACCGCCAAGCTTTTTGAAGCCAGTACCCGCTTAGCCGCCATCTTGGCCAAAAGCTCACCGGAAGTTGAAGCTGCCTGCGCCGAATACGGCCAAGCCTTGGGCACCGCCTTTCAAGTGATCGATGATGTGCTTGACTACGATGGTGACGCGAAAGAACTGGGCAAAAATCTGGGCGACGATTTGCGCGAGGGTAAAAACACCTTGCCACTCATCATTGCAATGCAGCGCGGCACGCCCGAGCAACGCCAAACCATCCAAAGTGCCATTGAGAATGGTGAGATGGACGCATTGACCGAGATTGTGGAGATTGTCCGAACCACGGGCGCTCTGGCCGCCACACGAGCTGCCGCGAGTGCAGAGGCCGAGCGAGCGATTGCCGCACTGCAGCTTTTGCCCAAGGGGCCTTATCGCGAAGCTATGCACGCCTTGGCGGCACAACTGCTGGACCGCCGCAACTAACAACCATGGGTACCGAATGCACGATTTAGACAAACCCTATACCGACAGCATTCAGCAATGGGATATTGCCTGCGATTGCTTCAAAGCAGAATTTAAATTTGACCCAAATGAAATTGTCACGATCGATACGATTCGTGAAATGTTTGCAGAGATGGTGGACATGCATGAGTTATCTCAAAATGCTTCCATCTCTTTGATGTTTGCCTTATATTTTTTAGGCTATATCACCTTGCTTGAAATCATGAAAGCCAAAGACGAGTTTTTTGAAATCGGTGATATGAGCGATTTTTATTTGATACTCGATCGCGCAGACCAATGGGCGCACCAATCGAGCGATGCAGCTTTATTGGCAGATGCGGCCATGCCAATTATTCAGGCAACGCAGCAAATCATGCACAAATTAAATTTGATCCGCTGAGTACCAGCGCTGCATATGTTTACTCTTCAACCAATTTGCAGGGCATTTTGATGCCTTTTTCAGCGCGTTTTTCTTCGCAGTAACGCATGGCACGGCGTTCACCTTCTGCCGACATTTTGATATGAATTGAGCATCGGAACGCCATTTTTTCACCATCCGAGTGGCTGTCAAAAGCGGCTGCGCAGTGGCTCATTTCATTCATTTCGGGCTTGAGCTCTTTCCAAACAGACCGCAAAGAATCTGGCAGCTCACTCAAATGGATGGATGGATAGTTGCCGATCGGTTTGGCCAAAGCAGCAAAACCAAACCATGCCAAGACAAAAATAAAGTATTTAAAACGACTCATGATTTAGGCTCGGCCATCGGTTCGTAGATTAAGCAACAGCAGGTTGAACAATCAACGCTGAATTCAATGTGCCAGCCGTCTTCAAGGCCTGTACCCAAGTTGGGGACACGCCGCGACCAGTCCAAGTTTGTTCTGGATTGGCTGGATTGCGATATTTAGGTGCCACTTTTTTGCCTGCCAAGCCGCCTTTTTTGGCGACCTTGGCCGCTTTACCTGGCTTGGCAGAGCTCAGTGCCTTCGTAATGTCGGCCGCTGTCAAACCAGCGTCTTTAGCCAACATGACGATTTTGGCTAAGATTTTGTCGTTTGACTTTGATTTCAAAGCCTGTTCTTTTTTATCCAAAAGTTCGCGCTGTTTACGAATAGCGGCGAGTTGATTTGCAACGGTCGTACGTGCCATGAGATATTCCTATTCAATATATTTCGAAATCAAGGTTCATATTCTAAACATACTTTAATAAATTAAAAAGCCTGCATAAAGCAGGCTTTTATTAAATTGATTTGAATTTAAAATTAATTCAAAGCATCCTTCAAACCCTTGCCAGGCTTGAAACGTGGCACTTTAGCGGCTTTGATTTTTAAAGCGGCGCCCGTGCGTGGGTTACGGCCTGTGCGTGCAGCACGCTTGCTCACGCTAAAAGTGCCAAAACCGACCAAAGTTACGGTGTCACCTTTTTTGAGGGTCTTTTTGACGGCTTCAATAATGGAAGCGAGTGCGCGAGTCGCGGCAGCTTTAGAGATATCAGATTGACCTGCGATGTGTTCAATGAGTTCTGTCTTGTTCACGTTGTTGTTCCTATGTTGATTTTTTACCAGCCATGCTGATTTGATTAGTTTACTTAAATTTAAAGGCTTTCAAATGCATCAACGGCGTATTTTTCAAGGATGGGCCAAATGACATCTTTGTAACGCCCACCTGATCATCCGACGAACGCTCCATCCAAAAATCTTCATTTGTCAAATGAGGATGGCCATGCCCCCACCACCCACCCCGCCCGTGGCCTCTGAAGGGTCTGCGGTTCAAACCTTAGATCAACTGCTTCAACAGGCATTGGAACTCGTCGCTTCAGACATTCATGTCGAAAGTGGCGAAGATTTCTTTCGCGTGCGCTTTCGCATTGATGGTCAATTACGCATGGCTGCCACACCCTCGCTCAGCTTGCGAGACCCCGTGGTCTCGCGCCTGAAAGTCTTGGCACGGATGGACATTGCGGAAAAACGTTTACCGCAGGATGGGCGCATTCAGTACGCCTACAAAGATCAAACCATTGATTTACGGGTGAGCTCTTTACCCACGCTACATGGGGAGAAAATTGTGGTGCGTATCTTAAATTTTTCGCGCGAGAGACCCAGTCTCGACGCTTTAGGCTATGAACCCGATGACCGCGCGCATTTGCTTCAAGCACTCAAACGTCCACATGGCCTCATTTTGATGACGGGGCCCACAGGGGCTGGCAAAACTTTGTCGCTGTATAGCTGCCTTGAATTACTGAATCGAACAGAAGTCAATATTTCAACCGTAGAAGACCCTTCAGAAATTCATCTCCCAGGTGCCAACCAAGTCAATATCAATGAACGTGCAGGCTTAACGTTCGCCAGCGCACTCCGGGCATTACTGAGACAAGATCCTGACGTGATCATGGTCGGTGAAATTCGTGATGTAGAAACCGCTGAAATTGCCATCCAATCCGCCCAAACCGGCCACCTCGTTTTATCCACGCTGCATACAAACGATGCACCCGGCACCTTAGCTCGGTTACGTCACATGGGCATTCCCGCATTCAATGTGGCGGCGAGTGTGAGCCTCATCACCGCGCAACGCTTGATCAGACGCTTGTGCGATCACTGCAAATGCGCCGTGGGCGAAACACAAACCGAATTATTTTTCAAAACATTCCACCCGCAAGACAACCAAGCACGCACTGCCAATTCACGGACACAAGCCAAACTGTTCAAAGCAGTGGGTTGCTCCCTCTGCGACAAGGGTTACAAAGGACGCATCGGCATTTACCAAGTGATGCCCATCAGCCATGCCATGCAGGCACTCATTCTGAGTGACAGCGACAGCCAAACATTGGCGGCACAAGCGGCAGCAGAAGGCATTCGCACACTGCGGCAAGCCGGGTGGCTCAAAGTCTTGCAGGGCATCACCTCCATGGACGAGGTCATGGCCCTCACAATTCATGACTAAGCGTTGCTACGCATGGCGTGGCCATGATCGACAAGGCGTGTGTTTACATGGGGAAATGCAGGCCAACAGCAAAAAAGAAGTCACGCAATGGTTGAAGCAGCAGCGCATTCGCCCCCTCCGCATTCAATACCAGCTAGAAGTCCCAGCTTGGCTCAAGCGCACACAAAAATCTCGAATTCAAACCCGTGAAATCGTTCAAATGACACGTCAATTGGCCACGCTGCTCCACGCGGGCGTGCCATTGCTTCAATCATTTGACATGCTCCATCAAGGATTGCCGCCATCAGCCTTTCAAACACTGATTCATGAGATCCGGACACACATTGAAAGCGGGATGGCACTCAACCAAGTTTTGAGAAAACACGACGCTTTTGATGCGTTTTATTGCAATTTGGTCGCCGCCGGCGAAATGGCAGGCATGCTGGATGTCGTACTGGATCGATTGGCACATCACCTGGAAAAAACGCAAGCGCTGAAGTCGACGGTAAGGTCCGCACTGATCTACCCGAGCGCCATACTTGCAATTGCAGTTACCGTACTCGCACTTATTTTGGAGTTTGTGGTTCCCGCTTTCCAAAATATTTTCATGTCCTTTGGGACTGAGTTGCCGTGGCTCACGCGACTGGTTATTTCACTGAGTGAAAGTTTTCAGCTTTATGGATTAGTGGGCATCACGGTCTGCATTGTTGCGGGATGGTGGGTGCACCATGAGGTGAAGCAGCGCATCGAATGGCAGCGACATCTCCATCGTTTCTGGCTACGCATTCCGATTGCAGGTCCACTGACACGACACGTTTGCACCGCACGTTGGACGCGAACTTTAGCGACTTTATTTGCAGCAGGAGTGCCATTGACAGAAGCATTAGAAGCCGTTCAAGACGTGACAGGAAATACATTGTTTCAAGCCGCCACACAGTCTGTTCAAGCGCAACTGATGCGAGGCACATCACTCTCACAAGCCTTGGAAAGCACAGAACAACTCTTTCCGCCCATGGTCGGACAAATGTGCGCCATTGGCGAAGAGTCTGGTGCGCTAGACCACATGCTGGCCAAAACGGCAGAATACTATGAGCGTGAGGTCGACAGCACGGTGGCAAGACTGTCTACACTTATGGAGCCCTTCATCATGGTGGTGTTGGGTGTGTTGATTGGTGGCTTAGTGATGGCTTTGTATCTTCCGATTTTCCAACTAGGGCAAGTGGTATGACATGGGTTATCGCATTTGGGCTCGGACTGGTGGTTGGCAGTTTTGTGAATGTCTTGATTCATCGTTTGCCACGCATGGTCATGGCCGAGCTCAAAGCAGATCAAAGCCAGCCACGCTATGACTTATCCTGGCCCGCATCACACTGCCCCCATTGCCAAACCACGTTGAAGTGGCAACACAACATTCCTTTGATCAGTTTTATTGGACTCAAAGGTCGTTGCGGGTTTTGCCAACAAGCCATCAGCCCTCTTTATCCATGTATTGAGTTCGTCACGGGCTTGACATGGGTCGCATGTGCATGGCACTGGGGATTCAACGTCACCGCCCTATGCTGGGCATTGTTTGCCACGACGTTGTTAGCGTTGGCAGTGATTGACTGGCAAACGACACTGCTTCCCGACGATTTAACGCAAGCGTTGGTATGGGGCGGCCTCATGGCCAGCGCCATGCAATGGCTACCCATCGGCTTAGACCAATCGGTATGGGGTGCCGTCACCGGCTATGGTGTGCTTTGGCTCGTCGCTACGGTGTTTCAACACCTAACGGGCAAACAAGGCATGGGCGCAGGCGATTTCAAATTACTAGCGGGCTTAGGGACTTGGGTGGGGCCTCTAGCTCTGATTCCATTGCTGATATTGGCGAGCTTGAGCGGTGCCATTTTTGGGTTAACACTTAAATTCACACATCGACTGCCTGACGACGGCTACGTACCTTTTGGCCCATTCTTAGCGGCAGCAGGTCTGCTGATTGCCGTTGTTGGCACCGCCCCAATCACGACATGGATGGGTCTGTCATTTGCTGCATAAACAGAACGCCATGAATTCCCAAACACATACCCCTCGGACGCTTCGATTGGGCCTGACCGGCGGCATCGGAAGCGGCAAAAGCAGTGTGGCAAACCTGTTGATTCAGCGCGGGGCCGCATTGGTCGATGCGGATGCCATTGCGCGCAGCGTCACTGCAGCCCATGGCTCAGCCATGCCAGCCATTGCAAAGACGTTTGGGGCTGATTTTGTGACACACGAAGGCGCTCTAGATCGGGACCGCATGCGCGCGCATGTGTTCGACGACGCCTTGGCTAAAAAGCGGTTGGAAGGCATTATTCACCCTCTGGTCGCTCTGGAAACCAAGCGCCAAGCGCAAGCCGCATTCAAGGCGGGTCACCGCACCGTTGTTTTTGATGTGCCGCTGTTGGTGGAGTCTGGTCACTGGCGCGCGCAAGTTGACCGCGTCCTGGTGGTCGACTGCCTTGTCGAGACTCAAATTCAGCGGGTCATGGCACGCAATGACTTGAGTCGCGAGGGAGTTAAAAAAATAATCGCTTCGCAAGCAACACGCGAACAACGATTGGCGGCCGCTGACTGGGTGATATACAACAACGCCTTATCTTTCGAGGCCTTAGATCAACTTGTGTCAGCTTTACCGATTCAACCGCTTTGAGGGCGCGAAGGCCTTTGACAACCGGTTATGATCTTGCTAATTACAAAAGCCCATATTTGACCCGTTTTTCCGCGTGATTCTGTACGAACATCCCTTCAACGAACGTGTGCGCACCTATTTGCGCTTGGAACACCTGTTTCAGCGTTTTGAAGAGCTAACTTCACGCAACCATCCCGTTGACAACCACTTTGCGCTCACCACCTTGTTTGAGTTGGTCGAAGCCGGTGGGCGCACAGACCTCAAATCTGACGTGCTCAAAGACTTAGAGCGCCATAAGCAACAGTTCAACTCCTTGCGAGGCAATCCTTCAGTTTCTGAAACGGCATTGCAACAGTTGCTCGACAACATTGACCATTGTTTCAACGGCCTTAACGGCGCCGTGGGCAAGATTGGCCAAAATATCACCGAAAACGAATGGCTCTCAGCCTTGCGTAACCGCGCCGCAATTCCTGGCGGCACTTGTTGTTTTGACTTACCCGCCTACCATGCTTGGCAGCAACAAAGCCCCGATGTGCGCCGCGCTGACATCTTGCGTTGGTTCGAAGTGTTCCAACCCATGAACGACTCTGTGAACCTGCTGCTCTCGCTCATGCGTGACACCGGCACCACACAAAAAATGATGGCTATGGGCGGCCAGTTCCAGCAATCGTTGGCACAAGGCAAGTTTCAACTCATGCGCGTGGCGATTGACCCTGCGTTGGGCTTCATTCCAGAAATCAGTGGCAACCGGCTGATGATTTGGGTACGCATGATGCGCCAAGACGGCGATGGTCGTTTGCAGCACAGCACCGACGATGTGCCTTTTGAAATGGCTCTTTGCGTCTAAGCCATGAACGACGCTGAGGTTCGCATCGTCGTTTGTCCGCAATGTGGCGGTCCTAGCCGCTACGAAATGGCCAATATTTACCGCCCTTTTTGCGGCGAACGCTGTCGCAACATTGACCTAGGCGCTTGGGCCAACGAAGAGCACCGCTTGCCCGACCCAACGCCACAAGACGACGCCGACTTCGAAAACACACCGCTGCAATAAACAGCTTGGTATCTCAGGTGCTGTGCGTCTCGCCTTGAAACCCACGCTCTTGGGCAAACCACTGCAACACCGGCAGCGTCCCTGGCAACACAGGTTGTACCATCACGGGCAACTGCTGCCATGCAAACGACTGAGACTCCAGCATTTGCAACTCACCCGTCCATTGCGTGACCTTGCAAAAGTTCAGTTGCACCAAGGCATGCGGGTAATCGATGCGCTCGGTCTTCCACAAGTTGCAATTTTGAATAGTGATGCCAATTTCTTCTTGCAACTCGCGGCGCAAGGCTTGCTCAACGGTTTCACCCGCTTCGAGCTTGCCGCCCGGAAATTCCCAATAGCCCGCATACGCTTTGCCGTCAGGTCGACTGGTCAGCAAGAAGGCTTCATCCGTACGCACCAACACGCCCACGGCCACTTGCACCAAGCTTCGGTCGGATGAACGAGGCTGATCTGCATCGACCACACGCACAAGGCTTTCAGTCATGCTTGTGCGGCGCGCTATTCAGTGGCGTGTTTACCCGCGTAGTCGCGTGCAAACTGATAAGCCACACGACCACTGCGCGAAGCACGCTCCAAGGCCCACACCAGTGCTTCGGGCTTAGCTGCCTCAATCTCTGCAGGCTTTACACCGAACGACGCCAACCACTGCGCAACAATGATCAGGTACTCGTCTTGGCTAAAGGGGTAAAAACTCACCCACAAACCAAAACGCTCGGACAAAGAAATCTTCTCTTCCACACCTTCACCGGGATGCACTTCGCCATCTTCCGTATGGGTGTAAGTGAGGTTTTCTTTCATGTACTCAGGCAACAAATGGCGGCGGTTGCTGGTGGCGTAAATCAGCACATTGGGCGTGGCCGCTGCAATCGAGCCATCTAAGATGGATTTGAGCGCTTTGTAGCCAGGCTCACCATCTTCAAAGCTCAAGTCATCACAAAAAATCATGAACTTTTCGGGACGCTCTGACACCAACTCGATGATGTCGGGCAAATCAGTCAGGTCATCTTTGTCGACCTCAATCAAACGCAAACCTTGTGGGCTGTATTCGTTCAAGCACGCTTTGATGAGTGACGACTTTCCCGTGCCACGCGCACCGGTGAGCAACACGTTGTTGGCGGGCAAGCCTTTCACAAATTGCTCGGTATTGCGCTGAATTTTTTCTTTTTGGCCGTCGATCTCTTGCAAGTCAGTCAAGCCGAGCTTGGCCACATGGCGCACAGGCTCTAAGCCGCCACGACCGGTGTTGCGCCTGCGGTAACGAAAGGCCACACTGGCCGACCAATCTGGCTCGACCATAGGTTGCGGCAGCACTTGCTCGATGCGCGCCATCAAAGCCTCAGCGCGTTGCACCAAGCGTTCAAGGGGGTGAAGTGCGTCCGTCATCAGCTGCGGTAGTCGGCGTTGATGCTGACGTAGTCGTGGCTCAGATCACAGGTCCACACGGTGTCGCTGGCTGTGCCACGACCCAAGACCACGCGCACAGTAATTTCGGACTGTTTCATCACGCGTTGACCCTCTTCTTCGCGGTAATCAGGATGTCGGCCACCTTGAATAGCCACATGCACATCGTCCAAATACAAATCAATGCCAGTTTGGTCGAGGTCAGTGATGCCTGCATAACCCACCGCCGCCAAGATGCGGCCCAAGTTGGGGTCGCTGGCGAAGAAGGCCGTTTTCAC
>CANCGU010000089.1 GCA_947377705.1 Comamonadaceae bacterium | reverse complement strand
TACACAATAGGCCGCTTTTTTGGACCGAAGGTGTTTGCATGGGAAGACTCCAAGTTTTTCAACCGTCGCGCCTTTGACCAAGCCCATGCGTTTTACGAGCGATACGGTGGCGTGACCTTGGTGGCCGCACGTTTTATGCCTTTTGTACGCACCTTTGCACCTTTTGTGGCGGGTGTGGCGCAAATGACGCGACGCAAATTCACCTTTTTTGACATCACAGGCGGCGCTTTGTGGGTGGGCGGCATCGTCACGGCGGGCTACTTCTTTGGCAACATGCCTTGGGTTAAGGCCAACCTCGAAAAAATCATCTGGGGCTTGATTTTGGTGCCCAGTGCTTTGGCGGCTTATGGTTCGTGGAAAGCGTCACGCGCCTCGGAATCAGCCCCTCATTAAAAGCCTCGTTCGGCGCGGCGCATGTCGCGCAGCATGAACAAATACAAGCTCTCGACTTTCTCGCGCGCCCAAGGCGTTTTGCGTAAAAACTTGAGGCTAGAGCCCACGCTTGGATCGTGCGTGAAACAACGGATATGGATGCGCTCGCCTAAGCCTTCCCAGCCGTAGTAGTCAGCCAGCTCGGTGACGATTTTCTCCAGCGTCATGCCGTGCAGCGGGTTTTTAGGTTGATCCGGTATGGCGTTCATGGTGCGATGTGTCTCAGATGTGAGATGACCTCAAGCAAACGAGCGATCTCCTCATCTGTGGTGGTGGTGTGAGGTGAAATGCGCGCGATCTCTGTCAATCCGCGCGCTTGCATGTCTAGCGGCGTGAAGGCAACACCATTCACCGCAATTTCAATGTGGTGCTGCCTGAGGTGCGCGCGTAACTCGTGGGCCGAGAGATGGTCAACCGTGAAGGCAATCAAACCCGAATGCTCGGTACCCAAGTCCTGATTTTGGACATGGGGCATGTCCTTCAGGTGGGTGCGAATGACGTGTGCTTTTTCGCGCACGATGTTTTGAATGTCGTCGAGACCCACAGATAGCGCTTCATGGATTGCCTGTCCCAACCCTAAGCGGGCTGCCACATTGGCCTCAGAGGTTTCGAAGCGTTTGGCATCGTCGCGCAGCAGATAGTTGCCATGCGTCAGTGGCGCTGAAAAGTGGTCCACGGCAGTAGGCCGGAGTTGCGACAGAAAACCTTGACGGACATACAACAAGCCTGTGCCACGCGGGCCGCGTAACCACTTTCTTCCAGGTGTGGTGAGAACATCGCAGTTCAGCGCTCGCACGTCGACGGGCATTTGCCCGACAGCTTGTGCGGCATCTAAGAAAAAAGGAATGTTTGCTGCACGCGCTAAAGCCCCGATCTGTTGCGCCGGTTGTATGAGGCCGCCATTGGCAGGAAGCCAGGTGAGAGAAATCAAGCGCACTCGTTTGTCGAGCATAGCGGCCAATTGCTTTAAGCACACCTCCCCCGAAGAGGCACAAGGCATGGTTTCAAGGCTGGCACCATCGCGTTGGGCGATGTGTGTCAATGCGGCGTAGTTGCCACCCCATTCGCTGCGTCCGACCAAGATGCGGTCACCCGCCTGAAACTGCAGGCAATTCATCACGTCACGCCATCCGCGCGAGTGGCTGTCAGTCAGTGCGATTTCATTCAGATCACAACCAAGTAACTGCGCTGCTGCGCTGTATACCGCTTGCAGTGCATCGTGTTGCTGTTCTGCGGCTTCATAACCACCTAAGCGCATTTCTCGTTGAAGGTGTGACACGGTGGCATCAAGCACCGAGGCCGGCATGAGCGAAGCTCCTGCATGGTTGAAGTAGGCCAAGGGCGGTGCGTTCATCTTAAGTGTTGCGTGTGCGTGCCAATGGCGGGTTGCGCGAGAAGTAGCGTTCAATGCTTTTCATCAACGCATTGGCCAGTTCGTTTTGGTAGCTGTCGCTGATCAAGCGGGCTTCTTCGTCCGGGTTACTGATGAAAGCGGTTTCCACCAGCACGCTTGGAATATCGGGTGCTTTGAGCACGGCAAAACCGGCTTGTTCCACATGCGGTTTATGCAATTTTCCAATGCGGCGAATTTGCCCCAGCATCTCGCCCCCGAGTTTCAAGCTGTCGTTGATTTGTGCGGTGGTGCTCATGTCGAGCAGTGCGCGCTGGACTGCTGCGTCTTGAGTTTTGATGTTGAGTCCACCCACCAAATCCGCGCGGTTCTCTTGCTTGGCCATCCACCGTGCTTGCGCGCTGGATGCCGCGCCTTGGCTAAGTGCAAACACACTGGCACCACGCGCATCGGGCGTCATGAAGGCATCGGCATGGATGCTCACAAACAAATCGGCTTGGACTCGGCGCGCTTTTTCTACGCGTTGGTTGAGCGGTACAAAGAAGTCGGCATCGCGTGTGAGGTAGGCCCGCATGGGCAAGTTGCCATGTTTGGTTTTGATGGTGGTGCTGTTGATGCGCTCGCGCATGCGGCGGGCGATTTGCAACACCACATCTTTTTCTTTGGTGCCGCGCGGGCCAATCGCACCTGGGTCTTCACCCCCATGGCCGGGGTCTAGCGCCACGATGATGTAACGCTCGCCATCTGACGCTTGAGACGTCACAGAGGCGGCAGTGGTGATGGGGGCTGAAGCGGCTGAGGCAGAGGCTTCGGCGGTCGGTATTTCTGGTTTGCGAATCTGATTGGCCATCAAATCACCCACCGGATCGGCATGTGTGCCAAGTCTGGAGGCCGGTGGCGGCGTAGGTGTGGCGGTCATGGAGGGCGCGTTGAACGCCTTGCCGCCTTTGAGCTTGTCTACGATCAAGGCTTCCAGTGGGTCGGCCACATCAGACGGGTAGAGGTCGAGCACCAAACGGTGTTGGTATTGGGTGTTACCGGTTTTGACGGGCAGCAGGTTGAACACCTGTGGTTTCACCATTTGTCGTAGGTCCAGCACCAAGCGCACGGTTTTGTTGGCGTATTGGCCCACGCGCACGCCCGTGATGTAGGGGTCGTCCGAGCGCACTTTGCCTACGAGTTCTTTGAGGGCAGGGTTGAGTTCGATGCCTTCAATGTCCACCGCCAAGCGCGGTGGGTTGGCCACAAAAATGGGTACGGTTTTGAGAGCTGTGTCGCTTTCAATCGTCACCCGCGTGTAGGCGGCGGCTGGCCACACCCGCACGGCCACGATGCTGGCACCCCAAGCAATGTCAGCGCTGCCGAGCAGCAAGGCGAGCGAACCGCCTTGTAAAAGGCTGCGACGTTGGATGCCGGTGGGCTGCGTCATGCCAGTAGCGCCTGTCCGCATGGGCTGAGGGCGTTGATTTGCACTTGGCGCTGCTCGTCCTCATCCACTTCGATATGGAGTTCTAGGTCGGGTGTGGGCATCACGCCTGCGGCGTTTTGCGGCCATTCGCACAGCTTCAAGCCGGTGCTGGCGAAGATGTCACGAAAGCCCGCGTCTTCCCATTCGCGTGGATCGCTGAAACGGTAAAAGTCAAAATGCCACACCTCGCCTGCGGGTACGGTGTAGGGCTCGACCACAGCGTAGGTCGGGCTTTTGATGCGGCCCTGGACCCCCAAGGCGTGCAACAGGTGGCGCACAAAGGTGGTTTTGCCCGCGCCTAGGTCGCCATGCAAGGCGATGCAGGCGTTCAAGTTGGCGCGTGTCAACGCCCCGGCCAGCTGCGTGGCAAACGCGGCAGTGGCGGCTTCATCGGGCCAAACCAGAGTTTTTACAATGGGCAAATTATTCAAAGGTGTCCGTTGTCAATCGATTACAAATTGTTGCTCACACAAATTGAGGCTTTAGGGGAAACATTGGGATTTTCGCAAATTGCGGTGGCCCCTTTGGATTTATCTTCGGCCGAGCCACATTTGCAACATTGGCTCGCCCAAAACTTCCACGGCAGCATGGACTATATGGCCCGCCACGGCATGAAGCGCGCACGTCCTGCCGAGTTGGTGCCCGGCACCTTGAGCGTGCTGACCGCACGCATGAACTACCTGCCGCGCGACACCGCTGAGGGGTGGCAAGACCTTGAATGGCAAAGATTGCGTAATCCGAATGAGGCTGTGGTGTCGGTCTACGCCAGAGGGCGCGACTACCACAAGGTACTGCGTAACCGGCTTGACACACTGGCCCAGCAAATTGACGCCTTGCTGGTCGAGACCTTGAAGCCCAACGGCTTTGAATACCGTGCCTTCACCGATTCGGCCCCTGTGCTGGAGGCCGAGCTTGCCACGCGCAGCGGCCAAGGCTGGCGCGGCAAACACAGCTTGGTGCTGAACCGCGAAGCAGGCTCGATGTTTTTCTTGGGTGAGATTTTTCTGAATGTGGCTTTGCCTGCGTCTGAGCCCACCAGCGCGCACTGCGGCCAATGCACCGCTTGCATTGATGTGTGCCCCACGCAAGCTATTCTTGCGCCGGGTTTGGTGGATGCACGCCGTTGCATTTCGTATTTGACGATTGAGCACGAGGGGGTCATTGATGTGGCGTTGCGCCCATTGATGGGCAACCACATCTACGGCTGCGACGACTGCCAACTGGTGTGCCCTTGGAACAAGTTCGCCCAAGCGTCGAGCTTGCCTGACTTCGATGTGCGCGCTGGTTTGGTCGGGCAGGACATGGCCCGTTGGTTAGCGTGGAGCGAGGCAGAGTTTTTGCGCTACACCGAGGGCAGCCCGATTCGTCGGATTGGCCATGTGCGCTGGCTGCGTAACCTTGCAGTGGCGGCGGGCAATGCGCTATGCCACGCCGACGATATGGCTTTACGCCAAGCATTGCAGACCCACCTCACGCACACCAGCGAGGTGGTGCGTACGCATGTGGCGTGGGCTTTAGGGCAGCATGTGCAAAAGGTCGCGCATACACCTTAGGTATCAAGGATTGCAAAAGTCACAACGGCTTGGGTCCGCAAATTGATCAACGCTCAGACGCTTTTGATCTTCGTATCCGCAAGCTGAACAACACCAGATCTCATTGATAGGTAAATGGGTTTTTTGCCCGCATGCGCTGCAAGGCAAACCCGCCGTTTGTTCTGTGATCCAGTAACCCGGTGTTTCGCATCGGGGGCATGTGGAGAGCAGCTTTTGGATGAGGTTGTCACCCGCTTTGCGGATCACGCCTTGTCTTGTTGGGTTGCAATGCGCACGCAGATCGTTTTCTATAAAGACGTTGCCATTGCCAGATTTTTGCTGAGCCCAGTCAAACGCTTGCACCAAATCAGCCAAGTTATCGATGCCTTTGATGATGTCTTGGTGGTCTTGGTTTTCAGGCCTTAAGACCAAGTGATGTTCAGGGAAATTTGCTTTGTTCGCAAAAGCCTCCAAGTCATTTTTTGATCGAATTGTTCTGTGTAGGCTTTGGGCCGGGCCTTGTGCGATGCCGAGGACTTCAATGCCTAAGCTCTGATCTATCCACACCACCACTTCGGTATTCCAAGGGATAAAACCACCAAATGGATCCATGCCAAAAGAGCCTTCGCTGGCTATGCCGATCGACGTGCTGGTGAGGCGCATGCCAATTAAGGCCTTTTTCCTTGCGGCTTCAATTTGTGAACATGGCCTGATTTGATCTCGTGTGAATGTGCCTAATAAGTCCGTGTCATAGCCATTGGTGTGCACAAGTTGACAGCCTAATGCCGCTTCAAGTGGTGCTCTTAGAAGAGTTTGTTTGCCATGCTGCGTCAGAAAGGCAACTTTGAGAGTTTTGTATAGATTGACAGCAGACATCTTTGAATCACCTCATGACAAAACCGCTTGAGCCAGCGATACATAAACAGGAATTCCAAGCAGAATGTTTATCGGAAAAGTCACACCCAAACTCAACCCAAAATACAAAGAGGGGTTGGCTTCAGGCAGCGCATACCTCAGCACCGCTGGCACCGCGATGTATGAAGCGCTAGCCGCGAGAATCATCAACAAAGCACCATCGCCTGCGTTGAGTTGGAGCACGCAAGCCAAACCCAATGCAAGGCCCGCATGCACAACTGGCGCTAGCACCGCGTAGGCAATCAAAACGGGTGACTTACCCTGAACTTGAGGTAAATTGCGTGCAGCCATCAAGCCCATGTCCAATAAAAAGAACGACAGCATGCCTTTGAACAAGTCGCCTGAAAAGGGTTGCATGGCAGCTTTTCCCGACTCTCCCGTCATCAAGCCAACCACCATGGCACCCAGCAGCAGCAGCTGTGCGCCATCGGTGAAGGACTCATGCAAAACCCGACCCAGCGACATGCTGGGTTTTGTCTGAGCGGACAAGGCCTGTTCGCCGCTGGTTTTGAGCCGCAGTGAATTGGCAAAGACCACAGCCATGATGATGGCCGGTGACTCCATCAACGCCATTGCTGCAGCCATGTGCCCCCCATAGGGGATGTGCATGTTTTCTAGGTATTGCACGGCAGTGACAAAAGTCACAGCGCTGACCGACCCATACGTGGCCGCAACCGCAGCTGCATCAAAGCCGCCAACATAGCGCTTAAGAACCCAATAGCCCAGCAAAGGAATGCAAACGGCCAGTGCTACCGCTGCGCCTAGACCCACACCGACATCTGTTGTCAATCCAGATTGTGAAAGCGCAAAGCCGCCCTTCAAGCCCAAAGCCATGAGCAGGTAAAGCGATAAAAAACGAGAGATGGCAGGTGGTATTTCCAAATTGGATTTAACAGTGCCGGCCAGCACGCCGAAGATGAAAAATAAGATGGCGGGGTGAAGAAGGTTCTGCATTTTTGGTTCCTTTGACGCCATCGTAAATTTCATCAATAATTTTGTAAAATCAATTATTAAATAAAAATGTATAGATAAAAATCTATGAACTTTACTTTTCGGCAATTGCGACTTTTTTTGGCTTTGGCGGACGCTGGCAGCGTCAGTGCTGCCGCAAAAAAAATGCACGTTACACAGCCAACGGCTTCAATGCAGCTGAAGGAAATCAGCACATCTGTTGGCCTGCCTTTGTATGAGGTGATCGGAAAGAAAATTTTCCTCACCGATGCCGGTAAAGCGCTGGCCACAACGGCGCGCGAAATCACGCAATCGCTGGCGTCGTTTGAGCAACTCGCCCATGCGACCAAAGGGGTCGCCAAAGGACATCTGCGAATTGCGGTCGTGAGCACCGCCAAATATTTCATGCCCCGATTGATTGGATCTTTTTGCAAGCGACATCCTTTGATTGATGTCTCGCTTGAAATCTTGAACCGGGACGGTGTGCTGGGACGTTTGAGGCAAAACGCTGACGATCTGTACATCATGTCTATGCCGCCTGATGACGTGGTGCTGATGGATGAGGTGTTGATGCCCAACCCGATTGTGGTGATCGCCGCCTCGACAGACCCTTTAGCCAAACAAAAAAACGTCACCTTGAATGATTTGAGAAGTCGTCGATTCATCCTGCGCGAGCCAGGGTCTGGCACGCGCATGGCAGCAGATCAACACTTTCGTAAAAAGAAATTTCGCGCAGATATTCGCTTAGAGCTAGGCAGCAACGAAGCCGTTAAAGAGTCGGTTGCCGGTGGTCTGGGGATTGGCGTGATATCGCAATATGCGCTGCATGGTCATCAAAAGGAACATGGCGTGCGTGTGATTGACGTCGATGAATTTCCTTTGAAATCATCTTGGCATTTGGTTCACCTGGCTGCCAAAAATCTTTCGCCAATCGCTCTCGCATTCAAGGACCATCTCATGCGTGAAATAAATGGCAAATGAACGCCGAGGAATTAAGCTGTTCGCGTCTGCTCGATTGAGAAAAGGCCAAAGCACAATTTTCCTCGCGGACTTGTTCTAGGCCTTTGCCATCGTCGTGAATCATCGTTACTCGGCTGTCTTGCGTCAAACTGTTTGAACTCATAGTCACCTGAGAGACCTGTTCCACAAGCTGTCTTCAACTACTCTGCGCAAGCCTTTACTTACTAGGAGCACCGCATGACTTCTGTCGCGAATGACAATCTCGAACCGCCCGAGCCCATCCAACCTGGAAAACCTCGGCTGCTCATACCTGCTTTGCAAAGTTTGTACGACTGGCTGGACCCCGTTTCTTGGCTACTTGTCCGACTAGGGGCCGGACTGATGCTCCTACCGCATGGCATACCCAAGTTGCAGGCTGGTATTCAGGCCACGGCCGAAATGGCGCTTGTCAAACGCGGGATCGAACCGGCAGAACCTTTCGCGGTCATCATCATCCTGCTCGAAACGTTCGGTGGTTTGTGCATGGCATTGGGCTTGTTTACTCGTTTTTTTGCGGCGGCCATTTTCTTGGAGATGATGGTCATCGCATACCACTACTTTCCAAAATTCGGCTGGACGGGGCCGGGCTACGAATATCCGCTGCTGTGGGGGATCATGATGCTAGCTATTGCTATGCGCGGCGGTGGACCTTATGCCCTCGATAACAAGCTTGGATACCAACTTTAAGGCCGTTGTTTCGAAATAATTTAAAAATTTTTGCGAGCCGAGTTCTTTCTCGTCAATTGTTAGATTTGTGGATGAGTTTGCTCAAGGCTCGAATTGTTAGCATGAACGTGGTCAAAACCAGAGTCGTTCCAAGCCAATTGCCCAACGCCATCACGGCTGTGCTGTAGATGAAGTTTTCTGTTTTACCGAACCAGAAATACAACAACTGATGCAAGACACCACTGATCGTTGCAAACACAATTGAGATTTTCAGAAGGTCTTTTGGCGTCAGGTCTAACAATTCTGGATGCATGCTCAGCTTTGCGATGCAAACCCTTCTTGCCAACCATGGACTCAAACCCGTGACGACACCAGCGAGAAGCGTTAAGGCTATATCGCCTTGGTAATACTTAGCGAATCCAATCGCAATAGATCCCAGTGCGATACCCATTGCCCCTGCTTCAAGTGCAAGTAACACAGCAAAAATTTCAAGTCCACTTGGCAAAAATACCCAGTTCACGGCATGTGAAAACGTCCAGCTATGAAAAAATAACTCATTGAGTTCGAATCCTAAAAAATAGGATGACGCTGATAACAGAACTGCAGTGAATGTGTGGCTATGCGACATAGTTTTGCTGCTGGATTAACTGACAAGTGTTAGCGCATGTTGGATGGTGTTGAGGTCAGTCCGCGGTTCGCTTTAATTGCTTGTCCTAATTCAATCACCGCCAGCGCGTAGTAGCTACTCCAGTTGTAAAAGCGTGCTAAACATTTATTTTACGGTTTGAAAACATTCATATAGCGTTACAAACCATGCCTAAACTTTCATAAAAGTGGATGACCGTAAGCCCTAGCGTGCCTATCGTCTTGCGGCACTGATTCCACTGGGTACATATCAACTCCCCCTGTGCTGGTTCCATTCGTGCTCCATGCACACTGAGGGTTTTGTAGCTAGGTTTTGAATTAGCTACTTTTGTCGGGTGCGCCATGGATAAATGTTTGGTGCCGGCATTATTTTTATCACGCTACAAAAGTGGCAAGGTAACGGTGGTGCATTGGACCGCTCGTAAGCCTTCCCCCAGCGTACGCCCAATCTAGCAATCAGGTTAGCTACAAATTTCGGTTGCTCAAACCGCAGAACTGAAATTACGCTGTGGTTATGCAGGATTTTTTGGGGTGGGAAGCGTGTAACGATAGCAATTACCTCCCGCCACGGCATCGAACATTGCCCATATTGGCCTCTGTCACGCCTATTGCCAACTACCC